>NZ_JBBORT010000002.1:0-64916 GCF_038004785.1 Bacillus sp. FSL R5-0709 | reverse complement strand
CTTATGTAGGAATGATTGATAAAGTGCCAGCTCGTGTAATTGTTCATCGATTAACAAAACAACAGCAACAAAAACGATTACAAGATCAAGCTGTAAGAGAAAAAAAGAAAGGAATGAAGTATTCTCCTCGTAGTAAACGACTCAGTGGTATCAATGTATATATGACGAACACCCCTACAGATATTGTCCCGATGGGACAGGTACATGACTGGTATTCTTTGCGTTGGCAAATCGAAATTTTATTTAAAACGTGGAAGTCATTCTTTCAAATTCATCATTGTAAGAAGATAAAACCAGAACGATTAGAGTGCCATTTATATGGTCAATTGATTGCCATTCTACTCTGTTCCTCTATCATGTTTCAAATGCGCCAATTGCTCCTCATGAAGAAAAAACGAGAGCTTAGTGAGTATAAAGCCATATATATGATTAAAGACTATTTTCTTCTTTTATTCCAAACTATACAAAAAAACACCCAAGAGCTATCAAAGGTGTTACTTCGCCTGTTCAATCTCCTGCAGCAAAACGGGCGGAAATCTCATCGATATGAGAAAAAAACGGTCTTTGATATATTAGGTGTCGTTTACAATTGTACAATGTCTGAAAATCAAGCCGCTTAATTCAAAAAAGTGAAACCCGTTAGGGTTTATTTCGTATGCAAATCTTTCAATTATCTACACTTGCCTTTTAGAAAAAAGAAACAATCTCGCTTGAAATTGACTTTACATAAGCTTAGCTTGATAGCGATGGGGTACCGCCAGCATTTCGGAAAAAACCACGCTAAGCAAATTTCGACAGAAAAAGAGCCGGGTTTTACCCCGTTAGGAGTAAAACGGCTCTTTTTTATGTAATGGACACAAGTTACGTAAGCTTGAATTATATTCACCTAGAAAGTTTATATGCTCCCAACCTAATGTAGACACGTGGGGCATTGAAACTTCCCTAAATCCGCCCTTTTTTTTTTAGTTCTTCAATAGCTTTCTCTAAAAAAAACGTGTTCCAAACACTAAGAGCATTGATTATGATATTGAGTGCACTTGCCCGTTATAATTGGTCTTGGATAGCGCGCTCTCTAAAATTCACTAAGTTTTCCAAATAAAAGGATAGATAAAGCATCATGGCTTTATCTATCCTTTTTTCTCATATATAATGTGCAATGTTTTATCGTATTTTGGGAAACCAGTTATGTTAAGTTGATGGGCATGTATAGCGGCCACCTAGTAGGAAAAGTTACACTATTACTGCTCAACGAAAAGAAATTCTTCTAACTAGTTAATATTGTTAGTTTGTACATAAAATTAGAATTTAACTTAATAAGATAATTGGTTAACAATATCCTGAATAAGTTGTTCCTGTTCTAATTTCTTACTTGTTTTAAACTTAGCAAGAGGAGATACTTCAAGATGCTCCTTTGAAGCGGCATAATATATATAATATTTACTATTATCAACAATCGTGATCATTCCTAAACCTACTTGATTAAGAGATTTTGAATTGTAATTATCAATTTTAAGCTTATTTATTGCCTGACTTAATAAATAACTTCCATTTTCAAATGCTTGATTTATTTCTAATGCATCCTTTGATTTGACTGCTTTTTTCAAGTTATTGAAGTAAAAAGGGTCACTTAATTTCATTTCATTAATAAGCTTAGTAGTTAATTCTAGTGCTTCCTTAGAGTTTACATTACGGAGTTTTTCTTCATCCCATACTTGAGGAAATAACTTTGCAACTTTCCCTTGCCCTAATACAATTCCTTTATAAAGTTCTTCACCAGAATAACCTTTGTTAACTTCTGCATTTACACTATTAGGACGATTTAGAAATACTAATAGTGTTACTAGTAACATTATTACCGTAACTAGTGTTAATAATTTTTTAAATTGAATATTGAATATCATAATTCTATCACCCCTCTGAATATTTTGATTAATTAGATTTTAAAGGAGGGAATAAAATTTGTAAAGCTATTCCATAAATGTAAATATATTGTCAGTTTGATAAATTATCTTATATAGGGCTCTGGTGCTAAAACTCTTAATCTCCTAAACTTGGACAATACTAGTACTTAAAAAAAGACGTGATTAGTTTGCTCCTGAACTGGAAAAACGACTCTTGGAGAGTCCATGAAACATACATCAAAGTAAAAGGTCTATGGATGTATCTGTATCGTGCTGTTGATTCGAAAGGAAACACAATTAATTTTTTCCTAAACAAAACAAGAGGTCAGAAGGCTGTAAAACATTTTTTCAAGAAAGCTTTGCAGTCTTTTTATGTTTCAAAGCCAATTGAACAGTTGAAAAAAGAAAAAAACATCCTTGATGGTATTCAACTTAGACAACAAAGGTAATTGAATAACATAGTAGAACAAGATCATCGCTTTATAAAGAAGAGGATCCGTTCTATGCTAGGGTTCAAATATTTTGACACAGCTACATCCATTCTTTCTGAAGTAGGAGCCAGGGATATGATAAAAAAGGACAGCTTGATTTATGAGATCAGTCTGTCTAAAATCAGAAAGAATTCATCCATCAATTGTTTAGACTTGCAGTATAAGATACGACTCCGTTAGGAATATATGCACTTTATTCTCCTTTATTTTTACGCCAGACTTGCCTATTAACTATATGCCTAATCTTAGTCTGAATAATCAGAAAAAATTTTCGAAACAACACTAAATACATATAATGGTATATTTGTTTAAGCGCTTATAAAAGAAGAGTTTTATAAGTCTAAGATAGTTTTTAGACTTATAAAACTCTCTCTAAGAATAAATATAAAAAAATCTTGATCTAACTTTAGAGGGTTATTTATCTAGGGATTTTAGTTTCTTTTCAACCCTCGCTATTAGAAAGAAAATTAGTACAAACATTAACCCTATAATAGTAAACATTGCATACTCAAATTTCGTAATTATACAAGCTAAAATGCTACCTAATACTCCCATTAAAATTCCATTTATAATTAGCAATTTTCCACTATACGAATTACCTTTTTTCCAAAGAAACGAATTTTTCATTGAACGCTTCGTACGATAACCATATGCCCCATTAATTTCTTTTGGCGGTCTGTAGATCAATGCCAAACCAGCACAGATGAAAATTAATCCTGTAAGTACACTTATCCCAATATTTACAAGTATTATTTCCAATTTATCAGCCCCTCTATAAAATCTAATTAATTACAAATTTAGTATAGCATAGATTTATAGGTATAATATGTAAATCGAATGAAGGAAAAATTTATCAATATCTAAAAATCTGTTTAATCATTTTAATTGCACTTATGCAAAAAAATACGCACTTAAAATCAAGAACAAGATAAATTGTCGAAAAATTTTACTTTATAAGATTATTCTGATTATGTAAGATAATAAATATAAATAAATTACATTTCTGTAAATATTACACATTTAAAATTATTAAAAGGTTGATGATTAATTGTTTAATGGGGAGGAGAGATTCGTTCTAAATTTGTTTTTATATTTTAAAAATGCATATTCAGATAACAAAATTACAGTAAGTTAAGTAATTACTAGAGGAGCGAAGGTACATGAAGTTAAGCAAATATTCATATATGACGTATGGAACTACATTTTTAGCTATATCTATTTTATGGTTCTTGATATTTTTCTATGGTATACAAAATGCATTACCCCCTAAT
Organism: Bacillus sp. FSL R5-0709; assembly: GCF_038004785.1. Lineage (NCBI taxonomy): Bacteria > Bacillati > Bacillota > Bacilli > Caryophanales > Bacillaceae > Bacillus > Bacillus sp. FSL R5-0709. The sequence continues at coordinate 61,253 of NZ_JBBORT010000002.1, read as the reverse complement.
CCAATTAAAGATCTACCATTTAGCAAGAAGTTAAACATGGTAACTTGGTTCCCTCAAGGGTGGGGATTTTATAGTAAGAGTCCCAGAGATTCCTATTTTAGTTTAGTAGATGTAAAAAGTGGGGAACTAGCTGCCGAGTGGCCTAACAATCTTCCGAAAAACTATTTCGGTTTGAAACGCTTTGGAAGAAGTCAAGGTATAGAGTCTGGAATGATATCTAATAAAGTTCCGGAAACCTCAATGCAGAATTGTAGCAGAGATCCAAAAAATTGTTTAAAAGAATCTAAGGTTTTAATGAATATAGAAAACGATACTCCTAATCCCACTATATGTGGTGATATTGGAATTATTAATCAAAAACCTGTGCCATGGGCCTGGAGTAAAAGAAAAGTAGATATGCCATCAAAAATAGCGAGGGTGAATGTAACATGTTCAAAAAAATAAACACTTTTGCATATAACTTAGGTATTTCAAATAATCCTTGGACAAATGTATATGGATTTGCGCGAACTTTATTAGCACTATCATTGCTTTTAACTTTATCTTTAAACAATGCAGAAATTTTATTTCGCCCAGCAGCTGGAATTACAGAATTTCCAAGTTGCGGAAACAACATTAGTATCTTTTGTTTAGTTCCTAATGAATATGTTTATTTAAATATAATTAGATGGATATGTGTCATTTTATTATTACTTGTGGCATCAGGATGGCGCCCACGAATTACAGGTATCATTCATTGGTTTATTGCGTATAGTTTACAAGTTTCTGCTATCACTGTAGATGGTGGAGAACAAGTGAATGCTGTTCTAGCGCTTTTGTTATTACCAATTACATTAACTGACTCACGAAAGTGGCATTGGCAATCACCTAATCCAATTGAAGTTAATTCAGAAAAAGAAATTTTCAAAAGTATAATTGCTATTGTTACTCTCTTTGTAATTAGATTTCAAATTGCTATTCTATACCTGCATTCAACTATTGCAAAATTATTTAGTGCAGAATGGGTAGATGGTACAGCAGTATATTATTATTTAGCTGATCCAATGTTGGGGTTACCACCTCTTTTATTTAATTTAGTAAAACCTATACTATCATCTCCATTTGTAGTCGTTGCTACTTGGGGAACCTTACTTTTACAGATATGTTTGTTTGGAGCACTATTTGCTCCAAAAAAATATTGGAATAAATTTTTATTATTAGCATTGGTTTTTCATGAATCTATTGCATTGATGTTAGGGTTAATAAGTTTTTCAATAACAATGTGTGGAGCCTTAATTTTATACTTAAGACCTATAGAACAAGAATTCAACTTTTCAAAAATCAAGGGATTAATTCGTCCAAAAAATAAATCCACTAATTATACAACATCGGATAAAAAAACAGCTGTAAACTAATAAAATTATAGAAACATCTATTACACATAACTGCTACTTTTTTGTAATAGACTCCATTTTTATTTAATCTATTGTACAAGCCTTGAAAGGAGGTGATTTTTTACTAGTGTGCATCGGAATTTTATGTGAAAAATAATAAAATTAAACATATTGACTGATTTAAAACACTAGTAGTTTGATTTGAACTGATTTGCTTATAACAATATATTTTAAAAGGGGAGAATTATGATGAAATTTAAAAAAGTTATACCAACTGTATTAGCTTTAGGATTAGCTATTAATTCCACATCAGTTTTTGCTGCTGAGAATACTAACTCTAATTCGCAAAATAAATCTGCTGTAACTACTGAAAGTAAGCAACAACAATATGACGGCGAGACAATTTATCGCGGGTTGTTTTTTGGTGAGGGACCTGTAGCAAAACTATTTCCAGAGATTTGGTCAGAGGATTTAACAAAACAAGCAAATACTACTGAAGCAAAGAAAGTATCTAAATTTTTAACAGAAAAAATTAACGAAGTAGATCCAAATTACTTTAATGAATTAAAGGCAGCTGTATATAGTGGGGATAATATTAAAATTCAAGAAGCTTTTGGAAAAGGTGGCCAATTATTAGTCAAGGTGTCAGAAGGTCTTCAAAATGAAAAAGTAGGCGAGGGGCAAGGTTTTGCTTGTACCGTTGTTGCTGGCTGTGTAGCGGCAATTTACGCAGCTGGAGCAGTTACTACTGTAGCGGTAGTAACCCATGCAGGGGCAATTACTGCTGCAGTAGGGGTAGTAGCTTATAAATATGTGGTTGCGACAGAGTGGAAGTGGACTGCACCAAAAGCAGATTCTGACGCTGAGATAATGCATGAAATGCTCATTGAAAAAGTTGCGACTACATTCGCGAAATAACTTCTAAAAGGTCACACACATTGAGAATTGTATATCAATGTGTGTGATTTCTATTAAAATATACTAAACAATATGCATTGTTATGGCCCTTCTTTTGGCGCTGTTATCCACTATTCTCTTCTCCAGGAATAGTAATAATTAACTTATGAAATTTTACTATGAGCACTTTTCATAAGTTTCATTCCGTAAATTCTCCAGATATAGATTTGAAATAAGTTTTTGAATAAAGCGAATTTATATCATGTTGAGAAGAATGCTTATTAAATAGCACATTTAATAGGAGGAATAGTATGAAAAAAACACCTATTTATTTTTCCCTCTTATGCCTATTAATCACAATAATTTCTTTTATTTTTCTTATAACTAGAAATGTAGGAATAAATGAATTCCTCTTATTAGGAATAATTCAGCTAGGGGTATTAGGTACAGTATTTGGAATCATTAAATCTACAAAATCTACATTACGGAAAATTATTATATGGATATTACCATTATTTTCATTAGCTTTCCTTTGTTTTTTGTTTACAAAAATAATTTAATTTTAAACTTAGCTTAATATATAGTGAGGTTCATATAGAACTCATTTCACAATTAATAAAAAAGTAGGGTATGTATGAATTTTTCTTGACCCTACTATGTTTAAAATAACATGAGGTGCAGGGAAGAGATCAGTATATAAAATACACTTTAAATCATTTATGTTTTTTAAAAATTTATTAATAACATTAATGATTTTCCCAACATAATCATAAGGATAATAATTCTAAATTTAATCTATTTAAAAATTATAGATAGGAGAATTTTATGTGTGGAATCATATTATTTGATGGTGATTGTAACTTTTGTAATCAAAGTGTTCAATTTATTATCAAAAGAGATTCATTAGGTTATTTCCGATATGTATCATTACAGGGAGATATAGGGCAAAGAATGTTAAAGCAATATAAAATAAATTTATCTATTGATAGTATTGTTTTAATAGACAATGACAAAAGTTATATAAAATCAGATGCCATAATAAACATTTGTAAAAGATTAAGTGGACCGTGGAAAATGATGATTATTTTCCTAGTAATACCAAGATCAATTCGTAATCTATTATACGAAAAGTTCGCAGAACGTAGATATAAATGGTTTGGAAAACAAACTATATGTTTACTTCCCCCTCCAGAAATAAGAAAAAGATTTTTAGATTGATTTTACCTATTAATATTTATTTCAGAATAACCACAATCATGCTTGAAATTATCGGTTCTGTCGTAGAAATAAAAGGAAATCAAACCCGTGCGTTCTGAACAAAATTTTATTTTATAATACCAGTCCAAGTAGTTGATGAATAAATTTTTAAAAGTAGTTTACTAGAAATGTATTACAATTTTGGCGAATTAGTTTTACGTCTTTCGAAACATAGAACCTCCAGTAGATTATTATTTTTTCGATTGTTTATTTGCTAAAAATATTGATAATATCTAAAAAATTCAAAAGGGGATGGTAGGATGTTATTTAATCTTCAATTCAAAAAAATATTAGTTATATTCACTGTAGCAACAGTATTTTTTACATTTTTAATGTTTTTTCAAAACTCTGCTGATGTAAATGCCCAAGCTAAAATGAATTATACAGGTGAAGAACTTTATAAAGGTATTGTATTTGGTCAGGGAAAAGTTACATCAATTTTACCACATATGTGGGATGAAAAAACAATGGAGAAGGCAAATTCAAAAGAAGCATTAGAATTAACTAATCAACTCATTAATGAAATGAAATTAATTGATTATAATTATTTTAATAACTTAAAAAGTTCTATAGACTCAAAAAACCCTGTGAAAATAAATCAAGCTCTAGAAGATGGAAGTGACTTATTAAAAAAGGGTATAGATAAACTAAATCTAAATGCCCAATCATCTGAAAGTATAGATCAAGCAGGTGTAGGGAACCAAAAAATTGCGGCAGTAAGCTTACCTATAATATATTTAGCAACATCAATTTATTTTATGCAAGTTGTAGACCAATCAAAAACAAATCTTAATATATCCCCCGCTGCAGGTTTAGGAATCCATAGTAATTTAGAAAAAGAAAAAGTTATTCAATATATTATGGAATCTTTTTAATTAATGCATAATTAGGATTACATCACATCTTAATAAGTCATTTATTACATTCTATGAGATCTATTATTCTTTATACAAATTAATGTAGTTTTTCTGATTCGCTGGTGATACTCGTGGAGAGTCGATGAAACGTATATTAAAGTAAAAGGTCAATGGATACATCTGTATCGTGCAATGGATTCAAAAGGAAACACAATTGATTTTTATTTCAGTAAAACAAGAGACACAAAGGCTGCAAAGCGCCTCTTCAAGAAAACTTTGCGGCCTTTTCATATTTCTAAACTTAAATCTCAGAATATGCATCATTAAATCCTCACATCTCGCCGGTTCAACAATATATTTATCTAAAAAAGGAAGATTTTTAGATATTTTAGTGGAAGTTCATTCTAAAAGTACACTACTAGTACCCAACTTGGATTAGTATTACAGACGCCCCATTAGAATTTAATGCGTAGTTGTATTTTAAAGCTATTAGTTCTCCTGCGTAAAAAATATTAGTAAAGGATGATTATATGTACAAAAAAATTGTTGCAAGTGTATTAACATTAGGATTTTTTGTTACAGGAGGAAGTTCTACAAAAGCGGATGAATTGAATATCCCTAAAAATAACGGGACATGTGAAACCATTACGCAAAATGTAGAAGCGAACGAATATGTGAAAGGCTGTATTAAAATATTTCCGAATCCTCTTCTTGGTCCAATAGTAAGAATTCCTAATACTTTTACATATGATGATAATATTTTCCAAGGAACTCTTCAGCTCGTTTCTCAAGAACGTTCTTCGTTTTCGATTGTATGTTATTATGAAGGAAAGGTAAAAAAGTACAAATAAATATTAAATTATCTTTATTCTTAGCATTTCCATAACTCACAAAAGAAGTCTTGATAAAAGATCTCTTTTGTATTTTTTATAGGTTTAAGTATTAGTAAAGCTGAAAATAGTATGTAAAGATGAATAAGGAATAATCGCTACGTGGGTTGTTACATAAAAATTATTTTATACTTAAATAATAAAAAGAAATGAAATTTCATATAACAATATACAAAAAGTACTTTTACATATATAAAAAATCATCATTTAGGTGGCATTGTCATAGGAAAATCTATAAACTGCATCAAAATATCCGCTATACTTTTACCACTTCCCAAAAAAATCTCCTCCCTTGTATTAACGTTTATATATTGTCCTAATCCCTTACTTAGTATTATTTCTAATTGCTTATTACCTGAGACTTGACAAGATAAAATAGTAGAATGTTTACTAAATTGATGATATAAATATAAAGTCTGGCTCAGAGAACTAATTAAAGGTTGCAACAATTCATTGTGATAAGGAGTTATAACTTCCTCTATTTTGTTATTTAAAATAAAATCTATTTTATTATTTTTTAATTCAAATCTAAATAAACAAATCACCTTTTACCCTCCCTGGATATTTGTTATTGGTTAGCTAACAAGCTTAGAGTGCTTATTTTATATCTATCATTATAACTCATATATAATTCATTGAGTATTCGCTTTTTCCGATATTATCCATTTATGCAAGTTCTTTAAATGAAATGGTTGAACGATCATTAGGTACTTTAGAACCTATAAACATTGATATAAAATATCAATGAATTATGTATAGGGATATGGATATGGAGAGATTACCACAGTTATTTTATTCATCATTTGTAATTACTCTATGCGCTTTTATTGAAAATGAACTATATGAATTATGTATGTATTATTGGAGAAATTACACAAAAGAAAAGAATCTACCAAATTTAAATAGCTACTACTAATGGAGTAAATGTTTCAACGGACCAATCAAAGGTTAATACAACAAGCGTTATATAATATACGCATGGAGAGCCGTGGGGATGATGGGATATTGAAATATAAAGATTTATTGGATCGAGGGATTATTACTGAAGAAGAGTTATAAGTGAAGAAAAAGTAATTATTAGGTATATAGATGAAACGCTCAAATGAGCGTTTTTTTTATTTTTTAATCAGATGATTTATTTTCATATATATCCTGGTAAAATTTATTCCTTGCCCTAAAAAAGACACCCTAAGGTGCCTTCCTCCGACTTGAACCACTTTAATTTTAATAATATGTATTGGACTCCCATCCGAATATTATTTTACCATGTTAAGTTGTTTTACACATTGAAAAATGTTCTTAAAATCTATATTTTGTATAAAAGTATTCTATATTTATAATTTACTTGATTACATCACCAGCAACTCCGGACATCGCCATAATATCAATGATTTTATCTGATACATTAGCTTCTTTTCCACCACCATAGTAAGCGTTTAATGCATCAATAAACCAATATGCGTCGGCCGTTACCGATCCACCTGCAGATTTCATTGATTCAATAACTGTTTGGACATATATAAATTTATCATCAAATGATAATTCAACCCAATCTCTACCAGTGGCATTCTTAATCTTTTCTACTTCTTCATTAGCTGATGAGGAAGTGCCAGTTGAAGGTGGTGTAGTACTGGTTTCAGGTTTGATATATTTTCCATCTTTAGCACTTGCATCGTAAATTATATTATTTTCAGCAACACTTTTACCTTTATCATCTAAGTGAAGCCAATCTCCAATTAAGTAAGGTAGGTTATAATTTGCGTAGTATTCGTGCTTACCTGTTTTTAATACAACATTTAACAATTCACATTTAATGTCTTTTCCACAGTATAACTCTCCCTCACCATCTTTACCTTGCGGCGTTCCGCTTTGCTTCTTGATGATTTTACCTATAGATACCAAGTATTCATATTGTTCTTTAGGTTGTAAGTTATCAAATGAATCGTTAAGGTAAACTACGATATCATAATAATAATATGGATTTTTAGCATTTTGATCTGATTTTTCTGTTTCTTTGTATGTTACGGATTTTAGATGTTTTTTAATCTCTTTATCCTTTGATATTCCGGAGACAATACCATCTAAATTCTCAGTGGTATACTCTGGTCCACCACAACCTGATAAAACTAACATTGCCGTGATAATAGTTAAAATGATTCTTTTCATAGTTGTCCTCAATTCTTGTTGTTTTTCCTGGATGCAATCTACAAAATAAAAGCACTCTTTCGAGTGCTCACTTTTAAGCAGATACAGAAGCTTTTCCTTTACGTAAGATGCCCATTAATCCACCAATCAATAATAATACTCCTGGTAATAAGTAAACGATAGAGATACAGATGAACCCACCAATAGCAGCGACTGTCATCATGATACCGCCAACTTTCGCTTTACCTCTTACCATAACAGAGCCAACAATTCCTAAGATTGATAGGCCTACAGCACCCCAACCTAATCCGATAATCGTATTTGCGCCTTCTGCTTCGAATGCAGCTCCCATACCGCCAATCAGTAAAGCGATAAATGCACAAATAATACCGAAAATACCACCAATAAGTCCTAATACAAATTCAGCTGTTCTTTTCATTTTAATCTCCCTATATAATTATTTAGATTTAAAGAATACTTTTTTTCCTTCATGAGTTTCAAATTGAATCTTAAAGTCGTCGCCTATTTTTATATCTTGATAAATGTAACCTTCACCTTCAGCGCCTTTAAATAACTCTTGGTGTAATTCATTTGGAACTACAGCTGAAAGCTCATGTTGGTACACTTGACCTTCATTTGAAACTAAAGAAATATTAGATGAATATAGTGGGTAAGGGTAATCTTCTGTTTCAGCGTCAATAACTTTCCCTTTAACTTTCACTAATGCCCATTCTTGGCCTTCAGGAGCTGGCTTGTTGAATTGATTTTCTTGCTGTAGGATCTGTTGAGCTTGTTCTCCACGAATTACTTCAAGGACAGAGAATTCAACTTTAGCTTTAAACTTCTTAAATTCTCCACCATCACTATTTAAAATTACATCATTTATAGTTGCAGATTCATTAAAAGCTACAGGGTTTGAACGATTCCCCTTTGCAGATTCTTTATTTTCCTCTTTTGTAGTTTCTTTTTTTACTTCTTGTTTTGGTTGTTCTTTTTCTTTCGTTTGTACGTCATTACTTGCTTTTTCATTAGATCCGCATGCTGCTAAACTAAAAGCAAGCGCTCCAGTTAAAGCGATTGTACCCATTTTTTTATACATTATGTTTCCTCCAGTTATGTAGAATGTAAGATTTCCGAAACTATCATAACAGAAACGGTTACAACAATATTGTCGTATTTTGTCGAAATGAAATAAAAAAAGACACCTTAAGGTGCCTTTCTCTGACTTGAACCACTTTACAATATTTATTTGACTACTTTATCCATAACCTCTTTATACTTATTAAACTCATCATCTTTCATATCGCCATTCATCTGTAAAAGGAAATTCCCCTTAGCGTATGTATGCGAGAAAAGCATTGGAGCTGAGTTACTTAATTCATCATAATACTTCTTAGCTTTCTCTAAATCTTCTTTCTTACTAAACTCAAATACACGGCCGCCTTTATCCTCACCTAATTTCGGTGTAAGGATTCGTTTTCCATCTTTACGCATGTTCCCAAACTCTTTTTGCTCTAAATCCGTAGCGTTCTCAGCTTCTAACCCAGATTTCTTGAACTCACTTATAAGTGAAGTTGTAGTAACCGGTACTGGCTTTTTCGCTTCTTGTTTAGACTTAGAATCGTTTGAATTACTTGCTTTATCATTTGAACCACATGCAGCCAATCCCATAAGTAATGTGCTACACGTTAATGCTGTAAGTAATTTTCTTTTCATGTTTCGTTCCTCCAGTATGTATTACTTATTTCAATTTATTTCGAATAGCCTTTAATACCCCATCGACATTGTAATCAGGAATATTGCGGATGGTACGTTTCTTTGTTCCAAACATTTTCTTCATTTCAAGATAAATAATCCCTGTATTCATAAGAGAAATTCCGAATGGTCCTTGAATAATATCGAAATCAACCTCTTTAATATCCTTGTATTTCACCACTTCAGCTTCAGAGCCACCAAATAATCCACCTTTCATCATTACCAGGTATAGATTATGTTCCCCAACAACAATGAATCCTGTTTTCGTCAGTTTAGGATCAGCAACTTCAAAGTAATGGATAGCTTCTTTTGCTTTCATAACCTTTTTTAGAGCATCGAAAGCATATTGATAGTATTTACGTTCCGTTTTCGGCAGTTCTTTTGATATTTCAACCATTTCCGTAAGTGTAACTGGGTATTCAATGATGCCAAATCGCTCATCAATTTTAGTGTATTTTGGATTAGCCATATTATATCCCCTTTAAAAATGTAAGATTTCTCAACCAAGCATAACAAATCCAGTTACAACTAGTTTGTCATATTTTGTCGAATGAAAATAAAAAAAAGATACCCTAAGGTGTCTTCCTCCGACTTGAGAATCACATCTATGTATTGAAGAAATTTAGAAAAGATAAATACAAAAGGGGGTGCTTCTAACTATAATTTATAGATTTTTATTAAAGATCTCCTGATTTATGTAATGCGGCTGTTACTTCATCACCGAAATTATTTAAAGAGAATGTTTGCTCTTCTATTGGATCCATTTCTGCAGCTTCACCTATCTTGCCGTCTTGAAGTTCCCAGAAATAATTATGTTCTTCTACGATTTTACTAAAAGGGGTCACCATATCAAAAAAAGAAAATTGTACGTTTAGACATATTTTAGACACAGATTAACCGATTCCCTGTACGTTAAGGAATCGGTTTTTATTTTTTAAAGGTTAGTTTCATTTCGTATTCTTTCATATTGAATTAGTTTTTTCATCGGATGTCGAGGGCTTCTCCAGTTTCCACATTATCTTTTTCTCCATGTCGCCGGTGAGAACTTCTGTTCTAGACTCGTTTCGGTCAGTTCTTGCTGCTTTCGCACGTTATCGACTATCTCAGCCACCGGAATTGCGTATAACGAGGCTACGTCTACGTTCACTGTACGTTACAACCTGGAGATTTATCCACTGCCTTTTGCACGTGATGTCGGAGGGCTTCGCCATGTCGCTTTCACTTCATGGCGCCTCTCAGGCTACGGGAGTGGAGTCTATTCTCCCGATTAGACTTTCACCAACTAGATAATATGCCCTTATCTGGACACGCCAATTTGCCAACGCAAAGAATACCAGTCATGTACCTGTCCCATCGGGACAATATCTGTAGGGGGTGTTTGTCATATATACATTGATACCACTGAGTCGTTTACTACGAGAAGAATATTTCATTCCTTTCTTTTTTTTCTTACAGCTTGATCTTGTAATCGTTTTTGTTGTTGTTTTGTTAATCGATGAACAATTACACGAGCGGGCATTTTATCAATCATTCCTACATAAGCATCAGCTATTTCACATGTTTGTCCTAGTTGAAGGGAGTTCATTACCGTCTCCATATCTATCTGTATATACTCTGTACCTTTCTTAATTTTTCCGTCTTGGAAATAATCAGGATTGGAATTTTTTTGGTAAATACGTGTATTCGACTTGATACGAGAGATATAGTAGGCCTCTTTATCTTGTATATATCGAAGGTCTTTTAAATGAAAATAACCTAAATCTTGGATACACAAATCATTCACTGTCATAGTTGGGGCACACAGAGATCCGTAAGTGCGATCATGTTGTGTACCTGTATGAATATGTAGGAACTGTCCACTTAACAAATCATACTCAAGTTGAATTTTTAACCCAGCTGTATGGCTGCATCTTCCTGCACTTGGATAAACCGATGAAAATACATCCGGGAGTTAAAATATGGATATGCTTGAAAACAGAAGTATCTGGAGAAGAAATCGGCATGGATGAGGCCATTTTTTTGTTTAGTAGTTCAGCTAGTATGTGTTGTAAAAATTGGACGGCTGCTTGATTAAATCGTTGATTCAGTCTTTCAGGACTGATGAGTACTGCTGTTGATGCTTCTAAACAGCTAGATAAATGAGTTAAAGACGTCGTAGCGACATTTTCGTTCATTCATACACATAAAGCGACTAAATATTTTGCTTGATACTTACTGGTTCGTTGTACAAAGCCAACATCTCTAGCAAGATATTTTAAGATATTTTAAGATATTTTGGGATAAGACTCTTTGAATTTCTTGAGCAAATAATTGTAATTCATTAGATACAGAAATAGACATACAAAAACGCCATCCTTTCCTATGATTCTACAGAAAGAATAGCGTATTTTTTTATTTTAGGGGGTACTTTAAAATCTTAGCTTGATAGCAATGTGAAGGGACCCTATTAAAAGAAATTTTTTAATAGAAAGGTAAATAAATTATGTAATGCATGGATTAAAAAAACAACCCAATAGGCGGAGGAGGCTTTGGATGTTTTTTCTTTCTTTTTTTGATAAATCCAATATGAGTATCCTAGAATGACACCCATTAGGGCGCTATAAACTATATAGGAAAGCCCATATGAGTGAATAGTTCCAAAAATAATGGCTGAAAGAAAAATCGTTGGGATATTATCGTATTTACGCACAAATGGAATATCTTTTAAAATCCAAAACAAAAACATTTGATAAAGGGCTGTTTCTATTAGCGGAGCTACGATACAACCAGATATAACTTGCCGAATAAGAGAGATATCCTCAATCGGATTTCGTTCTGCTTCTTCTATCGGTATAAGAATGGATACCAATGGTAGTACAAATGTAGCTATAGTCATAAGTATGATGAAATAGGGGAATCTTAAGTTATAAATAAAATGATGTAAACGTTTCTGCATGATATACTCCTTTGGCATGTTGTAAAATTATACATCCTGGTTAGGAACTATGTATTTTACTATACTATTAATTATAATGGTGGGCAAACTTGGAAAATGTATACTAAATATATTATCCTGCAAATATAATCTAAGATTAATATTTTGAAAAAATACTATTGAAAACGTTTTCTGATGGGTGTATAATCAATATCGTAAGCTTACAATATTGTTATATAGAGATTTTAAAAAATGGAGGATGTTATGTATGAAAACTTTAAACAAAGAAAATAGTTTATTAAAAAATCTAGAAGAAATCGAACTAGAAGAAATTAATGGTGGAGGCTGGAGAGACCACGTAAGATGGGGAGCAGATTTCGGTAGAGGGCTTGTATCCTTCAATTATGGTTGCGGTATGGGCGACGCATATACTAAAGGTAGCACATACACTTCTAGTGGCGGTGGTTACTTAAAAGGATCATATGGTAGCCGTTAATAACTTTTATTAATAGGTAATAGCTACAGGGTTAGTTTACAAAACTAACCCTGTAGCTATTACATTAAAGCAGGGATGATATATGACAAACTTTAATTATGTTTCAAAAGAATTAAGATATAATATAATTTTTTTTGAAATAGCATGTAATAAATTATTAACAATGAATATTGATGATAATAGCTTATTAAAAAAGGTAAAGAAACGATTAGCATTGTTAAAACACATTCATAAATATTCAGAAGAAGTTAACGAATTACTTTCTGAATTACATTCAGGCACAGTTGATGAGATAAATCATTTAAGTGATATACAATTTGTGGAAATGTTAAGAAGCTGTCTAGTCACTAAAAGAATTAAGATTTCTGTGAATATCATGACTTTAAATGAAGAAAGATGTATTGAGAGATGTATTAGAAGTATTAAAAATTTTGCGGATGAAATTATTGTTTTAGACACTGGTTCTACTGATAAAACACTAGAAATCATACAAAAAGAATTCCCGGATGTAAAATTATATTGCGCAGAGTGGAAAGATGATTTTTCGGAATGTAGAAATCAGTTAATAGATTATTCGACGGGCGATTGGATATTTCAGATTGATGCGGATGAGGATTTAGAAATCAACCAAGAGAATTTAAGGGATTTCTTAGAATTATTTTATGAATTTCCTAAATCTCCACTGGTTATCTGTCCGAAAATTAAAAATCATGATAATCAAGAGTTGGATTTTAATAAAAGGATTTTTAAAAAGAATGATAATCTCAGATACTTTGGAATGATCCATGAAGATTTACGTTATAATATCCAGAAAAAAGGGGACGACTTAATCTATTTTACTACTGATTTTGTACTTAACCATGATGGGTACAAGCCAGAAATAATTGAATTAAAAAACAAATATAAAAGAAATCTAGATTTAGAAAATGAAATGGTACGCATTGAACCAGACAATATCAGATGGTTTTATTTCTTAGCCAGAGAAAGAAAACTAGCTGGTTACTCTGATGAAGCAGTAATTCATACACTCGTACAAGGAATAAAGAACAGTAAAAATGAGCAAGAAAATAATCATTTTTATTTATTATCTCTTTTAATGTTAGCAGATATATATCATAATAATCATAATTTTGAAGCGCTACATGGAATTGCTAATGAATTATCTAATGGATTCCCATATTGTATTGATGGATTATACTATAATTTAATCAGTAGTTGGGCATACCAGTCATCTCAAATTTCACATCTTACCGAGAAAAGTTTTCAACATATGAGAAAGGTCGAATCTCCTTATTCCATAATAAATTCTAATGGGTATCATATCTTTTATCTATTAGGCAGGCAGTATTTTAATCTGGGGAATTATGCAAAGGCTTTTCAAATGTTTTCTATAATAAAGGATGATATTATGCTAGATGAAATCAAATCAAACTTAAATGCTTTAAAAGATAATATTGAAAATTTTTTAAGGAAATGAATAGTATATCCTAACTACTGTAAATACTTTTATTTTGAGTTAGGATTTATGGCTAAGAGAGATAGATCCTAACTCAAAATAAAATTGTAAGGAGTTTTTGGAATGCAAAAGTCATTAGGAAAAATAAAGGAACAATTGGATTCTACTGAAAACATATTGTGTACATTACAATGTTCATTTGACCAATATGTCAACCGAAATTGTGCTCGTCCCGGCATATTGGTTGCCACTGAGCGAAGAATGATTTTTTACGGAACACCCCTTATGAATTTTAAAAACGAAATAGTTGAAGAATTCCTTTATGAAGGGATCTTTTCATTGACATTGAAAAAAAATATTTTCGGAATACGAATCCGAATGCAGTACAATGATGAATTTTTGAAATTTAATAAAATTACTAATGGAGATGCTACTACATTTGTAGAAACAGTAAATACCCTACGTAAAAAGTAATAGCAAATTTCGTATCTGCCACATTGATAATAAAATGTTTTGTAACTTAGCAGTTTTATCACTGAGAGAGAAGGTAGTATATTGGTTCGAAAGAAGTTTCGTTGTATCAAACAACACGATTTAAAAGACTGCGGTCCAGCTTGTTTAGCTATGATCTCACGCCAATACGGCCTTACAATATCCATATCAAAAATTCGAGAAATTGCTGGAACGGACCTACATGGCACAAACATTAAGGGTTTACTAACAGCGGCTAATAGATTGGATTTTGATACGAAGGGTGTACAAGCAGAGAGCATAGATGCATTGTCAGAAATACCTTTGCCAGCTATTGCTCATGTAGTTATGGACGGTGGACTACTTCATTATGTAGTCATACACAAAGTAAAGAACGGTAAAATTTATGTAGCAGATCCAGCACAAGGGCTTGTTACATATACATCGGTTGATTTCGGTCAGATTTGGCAAGGAATATTGATACTACTGGCTCCTCGTCAGAATTTCCAAAAAGGGAAGCAATCTCAAGGAACATTATCTCGATTTTTTTCACTATTAAGACCTCAAATGAGCTTGCTACTTCCACTATTTGTAGCTTCTATTTTTTTTAATATATTTGGTTTTGCTGGCGCATTTTATTTTAAGTTCTTAATTGATGATATTGTGACGAAACAATTGTTACAAACACTGCATATAGTATCTATAGGAATTGTGATTTTATACATTTTTAAAGTATTACTCTCCTATTTTCGGACGCACCTCATTCTATATTTAAGTAGACGGATGGATATTCAATTAATGCTTGGATATTATCATCATGTTGTAGGCTTACCCATGAATTTTTTTGAAACCCGAAAAGTCGGTGAAATTATTTCCCGCTTTATGGATGCAAGTAAAATACGTGAAGCTTTATCGACAATTACTATTACATTAATGATTGATACAGTTATGGTTTTGTTGGGTGGTATTTTATTATATGTGCAAAGCTCCACTTTATTTGTGGTTACATTACTTCTCATCCCATTTTATATAGGGGTTATTTTTTTATTTCATAAGCCCTATCAGACCATAAATCGTAATGAAATGGAAAGCAGCGCTAAATTAACATCGTATTTAGTGGAATCATTAAATGGAATTGCGACAATAAAGTCCTATAATGCGGAACAAGAAGTGTTTTTTCAAACAGAAAATCGCTTTGTAAACTTATTAAAACATATATTTAAAAGAGGAATGTTATCAAATTTACAAGGTTCTATTAGAATGGTTCTGGCACTTATTGGAGGTACTATTATTCTTTGGGTGGGAGCAATACAAGTCCTAAAAGGAAATATGACAATTGGCGAATTAATTACATATAATGCACTTTTAGGATATTTCTTAAATCCAATTGAAAATTTAATCGGTATTCAACCTACTATGCAATCTGCATTAGTCGCTGGCGAACGATTAAATGAAATTTTAGATTTGGATGGAGAAAAAGATGAAACAGAACATCGTAAAGTTTCTCCTAAAGCATTATCTGGGAAGATAGAGTGCTTAGATGTTACATTCCGATATGGAACACGTAAAAACGTGTTGGAGAATATCAACTTTTCGATTCAATCAGGTCACCAAGTCGCATTTGTAGGAGAAAGTGGTTCAGGTAAAACGACTATTGCTAAGTTATTAATGAATTATTATGAACCACAAAAAGGTGACATATATTATGATGAATTTCATATAAAAGAGGTTAATCGTACGGCACTAAGAGATCGAATTGCTTATGTATCACAAGATTCCTTCTTCTTTAGTGGATCTATTTATGATAATTTGCGATTTGGACTAGAACGAATGCTGTCGTTAGAAGAAATTATTCAATCTTGTAAGAGTGCATGTGCGCATGAATTTATTTGTGATTTACCTTTACGCTATGAAACTCCTTTAGAGGAAAATGCTTCAAATCTATCTGGCGGTCAAAGGCAGAGATTAGCTATTGCAAGGGCACTGTTAAAAAAACCAGATATTATTATTTTAGACGAAGCAACTAGTAACTTAGATTCAACAACAGAAAAGCATATTACAGATATGTTAAAAGACTTAGGATCCAAAGGCATAACGGTTATCATGATTGCTCATCGACTTAGCACCATTCAACATGCCAACAGAATTTTTGTAATGGGAAAAGGAAATATCCTAGAAGAAGGGTCTCATGAGGAATTATTACTTCAAAAAGGAGAGTACTATCGTCTATGGAAAAATCAAACCGTTCATGCGGAATATCTGAAGACTGAATTCGATACAATGCGAGGTGGACAATATGGTTAAAATATACTCTTTTGATGAATTAACTGATAGTGTTGAGTTATTAGAAAGAAAACCGCCTCGTTTTATAGCTATATTGTTGAGTTCTCTTTTTTTGTGTCTATTAGTTTTTTCTATTTGGGCATATGTTGGAAAAGTAGATATTGTCAGTAAAGGTACTGCGATAGTTGAAAGAAAATCAAATATCAGTACAATTCGTACGCAAATTGTAGGTATTGTAGACACAATTTCTGTGCAATCTGGTGATGAAGTAAAAAAAGGAGAGACCTTACTCCAATTGAAGAACCAGGAGTTAACAGGTAAACAGAATCAACTAAATAACATTATAAAACATGTAGAAGAACAAAAAGCAATGTTAGAACAGCTAAAACAAAGTATTAAATCTGAAAAAGCAATTTTTTCTAAGGATCTAGATCAAAAAATACGTGATGAATACAAGGCATATGAGCAAGGGTATCAAGCTTTAGAAAAAGAACAGGATAATGAGATTAAATCCCTCATGAATAATAAGTTACCTAACGAACAAGATGAGGTTTTACAAGGGTTACTTGCGGAAAAGGAAAACATACAAAGAGAGCTGAAATTTACTCAAAAACAGAAAGAAAAGACGACATCAGAACAAATGGATTCAATTAATGAAAGTATTCAATCATTAGAGGCGCAACAAACTAATGTAGAAAAAAGAGTAGAACAAAGAAAAGTAACATTAGAAAATGAAAGAAGTAAAATTGAATCAGTTAAGGAAGGAAAACAAGAGCAAAAGAAATTTACTTTACGAAAATATAAAGAGGATGCTATTGTTTCAATTAATCAGCGTATTCAGTCAGTAGAGCAAGAACTATTTGTAAAAAAACAAGAAATGGATAGCTTACATCATCAAGGTGAAACGACTGTTATAAAGGCACAAAAGGATGGTATTATACAATTTCCCTCTATTTTACAAACAGGTGATTTAGTCGACCCAGGTCAAGAGTTAATATCGATTATTCCAAAGGAAAATATCAAAAAGATAAAGATATTAATGCCTGCTCAAGAAGTAAAAGGGATAAAAAAAGGAGACAAAGCACAGTATTCCTTTAAATTAAAAAAGACCGATAAGCAAGTTGGGACTGTAACTTATATATCTGCCCATCCTATTTTTGATAAAGATTCCAAAACATATATGTATGAAATGGAAGCTTCAATTGATACAAATGAATTTGATGAATTACATATGGGAATGGTAGGCAGAGTTTCTGTCGTGACGGGTGAAGAATCCATTTGGAAATTTATTTTACGTAAGTTAGATTTTATTTCTAATTAGTCTAAAAGGAGAAATGGAGTAACTATTAGGGTTCTAGTGCAAAGATAAAATGGAAACCAGTAAAACGCATATATTCCTAACAAAATTGTATTTTATGCTACAAATTCAAGCAATTGATGGATGAATTCTTTCTGGTTTTGGACAGACTGGTCCCGTAAATCAATCTGTTCTTTTTTATCAAATGCATAGCCTCTACTCCCGAAAGAATAGATGTAGCTGTGTCAAAGCATTTGAACCCTAGCATAGAACGGATTTGTTTCTTTATAAAGCGATGATCTTGTTCTACTATGTTATTCAAGTACTTTTGTTATCTAAGTTGCATACCGTTAGGTATGCTTTTTTCTTTTTTTAACTGTTCAATTGCTATAGGATAAGCTGGATTCTTGCCGACCGTTATAACACCAGGCTTTGAAATATGAAAAGAACGCAAAGCTTTCTTGAAAAAGCGCTTTGCAGCCTTCTGATTTCTTGTTTTGCTTAGGAAAAAATCGATTGTGCTTCCTTTCGAATCAACAGCACGATACAAGTACATCCATTGACCTTTTATTTTGATGGAGTAGTACCAGCGTTCTTACAACTAGGGGGAAAGTAGCATTTATTATAGGAGCGATGCTATTTTCTTTCTTCATATTCCTTCATTATTTTATAAAACGTGTTTTTCTTTAGTTCTAACATTTCCATAAACATAACAGCAGTTATTTCTCCACTCTTCCACTTTGAATAAGTTTCTTCTATCTATTAATTTTCGGAATTATTCAAAATCAGAAGTCATACACACATAATAATGTAATTGATTGTATTATATTTCAAATATTTTCTAAAAAAATCCATAAAGACAAAAAAGACACCCTAAGGTGCCTTCCTCCGACTTGCCGCTTCTTAATTTTATTGTGTTATTATTATATAAGAAAAGAAGACATCGATTAAGATGTCTTCTTTTACTTGTACACTTGGTGTTAAGAAGGTATTGTATTGCCTAAAAAACATAAAAATATATAACAATCATCGAGTAAGCTTATTATAGCATCAATAAATAGAGTTTTTATATGTAATATTACATATATATAGATTTATTTATGTTTAATCTATATAATTAAATTGTCTGTTATTTGTTTTAATTCATTTACTTATTTTATTTTTGAACGCTCCAGCAATGGAGCTTTTTTTTATGCAATAAAACATTTTCTTTGCGTTATTTAGTTGATCTATATTAACTTTACCTTCTTAAATTATATCTGTATTTTACCAAAACATTATATAGATAACCAGTTTTTTTAATAATCTAGTGAATTAATAATTTTAATGTTATTTGTTAATCATTAAATGAAAAAATACGATATTCTTTCCTATGATTCTACAGACAGGATATCGTATTTTCATATTTGTAGGATGGTTTTAGATGCAAAAAATAACAGAAATGAAAAAAGATATTAGTAATCTATATATGTCTTAATGTAAAATATATGTTGCATTTAATTTAGAAATAACATAATATATAGAATATAAGATTTATGTTATAAGGTTTATTTTTACCCATGAGGTGTATTTAATGTCTGTAAGTAAAATAAAAATTGCAAGAGTAGAAAAAGGCCTGACCCAACAAGAGTTAGCCGATATTGTAAATGTTACACGACAAACCATTAGTCTTATTGAAAGTAACAAATATAACCCTTCTTTAAAACTTTGCATTCATATAGCTAAAACATTAGATAAAAGCTTAGATAAATTATTTTGGGAGGAACTTTAAATTGGAAAAACTAAAAAAATGGTTTTCACTCAGTACACATTCAGATGAAAGAATTCAACAAATCGAAATGAGAATTTGGGCTCAATCTGGAATTGTTGTCTTACTTATAGCTTTTGCTGATTTTATAATAAGAGGAGCATATCTACACCGTCCATTTCTAGAATGGGCTGCTTCATTAGCCATTATAATTTTTTATATGATATTCTTTTTTATTAAATCTATTCTGACTGGTGTTTATGAAACAGATATTAATAATAAAGAACAATTAAATGAAAAATTAAAAGAAAAAATGAGTAATACCTTTATTTTTTGTTTTGTCGCAATAGGTGCTACCACATACAAATATAACTTACCTGAAGATTTCGTTGGATGGTTATCAGTAATAGCAAGATTCATTATACTTTTCGCTTTCCTATTTGGTGTTCAATATCTTATTACAGTATTAGCATGGAAGAAATCCAATAAAATTTAATAAGTATAGACAAAGAAGCTTATCTTTTCGCACTTAATGATAAGCTTTTTATTATCTTTTCATCTTTTTTCGTTTTGGGGTACAATGAATTTCTTAACTTGATGGTGATGTGGCGGTCCCCCATGCCCATCAACCTATATTTGTACCATCTGAGGAACAAGGCACCATACAGGGTAATCCGAAAATCTTGAGAGGTATTGTGTATAGTATGTTTACCTCAGGTACAACAAAAGAGCCTTACCTCTGTAGGCAAGACTCCACTAGTGTAGTTGTATAGTATTTATATAACAACTAAGAAACTGAAAACATATAACACCAAGTAGCAGAACCCTAACATTCCACCTACAGCTAGTACCTGTTTACCCCAGCTCTTGAGTTTCAGATTACTGTCAATCGCTTGCACTCTTTCCATATATCGTTTCCTCCTATTAAGGAGAACCCTTGAAGACTCTCACCTCGCTATGATACCATTAAGAGATGACTAATAGAGGTCTAAATGTATAAATATGCAATATTTCATATTAAAATGCATTATTATTATATATGTATAAGTGCTTACTATAATAAGGGTGTAAAGATTCACCACATCTTATAATTGAAGTGTTCTTTAGATAATTTAATATTTTTTGTAGGAACTTTAACTCCAAAAGAAAATTCTTTTATTACATAAACATCTTCTCCCCCAAAAAAATTATCTGAAATCTATTCTCTTTTTGTACTCAAATTTCTTTTGTCTTCTTCAAGCATCATCCCAGTTAGTCTAATTATAATAAAACAACTTTATTATTTTTCAAAGAATTTCATTGTAAATTAAACAACTTAATTGTTACTTAACACATTGGCTTAAGTTCTAGCACTATCAATTTAAAAGGATATGTTATTAGAAAAATATTTAAATAATACAACATATATGACAGGAACATACGTTCGTTTTTCGTGGTATAATATGGACATAAAAAAGAATTCTCGTTCGTTTTTTTCTTAATTTAAGTAAAAATTGATATATTGTGAAATATCCAGAAAATACTATGGAGATATCGGAGGATGTTGGGGATGGAAAAAGTACAAGTTGAATGCATAGAGACAGAAATTAAAACAGAGTTAAGTGGTATTGTGCGTGCAGCGAACACTGGGGACTCAATATCATATGAAATGTTACTAAAAATAAAAGAAGCGATTGGTAACATTTAAAACTATCAATCGCCTGATATTTTAACGAGGTTTCGGATTATTTCTAAAAGTTCTTTTTGTTTTTCTGGATTTTTTGTTCTTATTTGTGACATAAGAACTTCTAATTCATCTTTCGCGGCTATCTCTGGATCTTTTTGATCAGATTCACCTAATACATAAGATACAGATACATTTGCAAGTTTAGCTATATCTAAAGATGTTTTTCTGGAGGGGCATTTTTCCATTTCTTCATTTTCCCACATAGAAACTGCCGATTTACTTTTTAGTCCAAGTGCGTTAATGAATTCGGTTTGACTCATTTTGAGTATTTCCGTCCTAATTTCTTTAACTCTTTTGCTAATTAATTGATGGTTCATTTGTATTCTCCCCTTTTTGTAACGATCAGGATATACCAAGAATTTATTTTTTAGTCAACATCTAATTAAAATGTAACAGAAAAGTTCACTCAAAGACAACCTATTAAATGTTTCCTGAAAAAATTAATTTAAAGGTTCACAAAAAGTGAACTTATTGTTATAATCAAATTAACGAAACGAACAAAGGTGATAAACATGAAACTAAATATAGAAAAAGCCAAGGCGTTACGTAAGAAACGCGGTTATAGTCAGGTCTATGTGGGAAAATTTCTTGGATACTCAACAAAATCTTCTTATTCACAACTTGAGTCAGGAAAAAGACAACCGAGTTTATATAGGTTAGGTTTGCTGTCTAAATTATATGGGTTAACGGTTAATGAGTTAGTAGAAGGTTAACGAAAAGTTAACTATTATTTTTAACCTAATGTTCACTTTTTGTGAACTTAAAGGAGGAACACAAAATGAATCAATTACAAGTTTTCAATAATAAAGAGTTCGGCCAGGTTCGAACGGTGGTACAAGGTGAAGCAGTTTGGTTTGTATCAAAAGATGTATGTGAGATTTTAGAACTTTCACAGCCACACCGATCAATCGCAAGATTAGATGAAGATGAAAAGGGGCGTCATACTATGACTACCCATGGTGGAAAGCAAGAAATGACAATCATCAACGAAAGTGGTCTTTACTCACTAATATTAACAAGTCGTAAACCACAAGCAAAAGTATTCAAAAAATGGGTAACAAGTGAAGTACTTCCTTCTATTAGAAAACACGGCGCATACATGACAGATCAAGTCCTGGAACAAGCGGTAACTAATCCAGATTTCGCAATTGGTCTTCTCACTAAATTAAAAGAAGAAAAAGAAAAGCTCGCAGCGGCACAACAGCAAATCGTACAGCAACAACTGTTAGTAACATTCGCAGAAGCGTGTATGCAGTCAGATAAATCACTAAAAGTGAGTGAAGTTGCTAAGTTAGCAGCGAAACACAATATCAAAATCGGGCAACGTCAGCTATTCGCAAAACTTAGAGAGTGGAACCTAATGTTCAAACGATCCACTGAACCAACTCAGCCAGCAGTTGAAAAAGGATTATTCGAAATCACACAAGGTGTTAAACAGAAACCAAGTGGAGAGCCGTTCACATGGACAACAACATACGTAACACCAAAAGGACAAGCTTACATCATAGACCGACTGAAGAAAGAACAGGAACAGGAGGCGGTTTAAATGTTAGAGGAAAGCACATTCTCACATTTCATGGTGCTAGTTGTAGTTATCGGACTTGCAGGATTTATTTATCTGATGGAACGCATAGAAAAAAGGATTATGAAGGATGAAAAGTGATGGATAAACAACAGCATGATGAATACGAACGAAAGAAAATCTTGTGGATCATAAAGGATTTAAGAGCTAGAGGGGTACATAACAGCGCAGATAAGGTTGAGGAAACATACAAGTATATCACTCTAGCTAAATAAGAAAAAACCCTACAGGGGATGCAGGGCAGTACTAAGGGTATTGAGTTGTCGATTCCATAAGGACTTATTGGAATGTACAAAGTGTAACATGTAATTTATGAAAACTTTATATATAGATGTTACGAAATTATGAACAAAGGGGAATGAAAAATGAGTAAAGACGAATTAAATCTAGATAGTTTCGGTCAACAGCTAATAATCACCGGTCTTACAAGATTAGTTGAAGAAGAAGGTTATACAGCTTATGAGGCGTTTCAATTGTTAGAAACGATTAAAAGAAATACGTTCCATGCGCTTTTAGAAATCCAAAAAGAGTCGAGAGAAAACACAAAACCCTAGCAGGGGAGCTAGGGCAGGGGATGGGGTATTAAGAATTGTTGATTCTATTAATAACGAATGACTTCTTCGAATGACCTTAGTCTAACACAGGAACTCATGTATATGTGTTACGGAATTATGAACAATGGACAAGCCTTCTCTTGTCGGAATATTCAGGAATCTAAAGGTATTTCCCACCTAGCAAATGGGTTCCTGGATATTACGATGCGTGAAAGCATCAAAAAAAAATAAAAAACCGCCCTACCCCTAGGACGGTTTGGAGAAACTAAAAAACATAACGTACCTATATTATATCAAATGGTTTCTCCTCATAACAAGGAGGGAAAATAATGAAAATCAACTTTAAAGAACTACGTATTACTAACTTTAAAAATCATGACAGCCTTAATGTGGCATTTGGTGAAGTAACAACTATTAGTGGCCCGAATGGTGCAGGTAAATCATCAATAGGCGAAACGATTACTTGGCTTTTATACGGAACGGATCCATACGGAACTAAGAATGATCCTAAACCAATTGGTAATGAAGATGCAGAAACAAAAATAGAACTTCTTGTCCAAGTTGATGATAAGGATATTTTAATCGGTAAAGCTCAGAAGAAAACAGCAAAGTACTTCATTAATGAGGTTCCAAAGAAAGCTAAGGAATTCGAATCATTTGTAGACGAGTTGTTCGATAAACAAGCTTTCCTATCACTATTCAATCCTGGTTACTTCAGCTCGCAACACTGGCAAACACAACGTGAACAGTTACTTACATATGTTAGTGAGCCTTTAAAGAAAGAAGTATTTGCTGAGTTACCAAAAATACAAGTTGAGTTATTAGAAGAAAACTTAAAGAAATTTTCAAGCGAAGACTTACAGAAAGTTCATATAGAGCGTAAGAAAACACATGAAAAATCATATGAGCGTGCAAGTGAACGAGTTATCACATTAAAAGAACAGTACGAAAAGCAAAAAGCAGAAAGTACTGATGTTAATAAAGAAGAAATCGAAACGCAATTAATCGAATTACAAGCGAAGCGTTCAGAAATCGATAAAACGATTAAGGACTCACAGAAAAAACAACAGCAATACAACCAAGCGCAATATCAAATTGAAGGCATGAAGCAACAAGTTTTAAAGCAAAAAGAAGTGGTTTTGGGTATACGTGACGAGGAATTACAAGACACTTGCCATACATGCGGACAAGCCTTGCAAGACGAAGCAGTTGAACAGGTTAAACAAAACAAAATTAACCGATTTGAAGAAGCTAAACAGATTGGTACAAAAATGGTCAAGAAGCTAAAAGAACTAGAAGCTTCTATAAAAGAAATGTCTGTTGAAGAATTTGATCTTAATCAAACAAGAGAAATCGATGAAAAGATTTACGAGCTGAACGGATTACTTCGACAATCACAACAACTGGAGATATTACAGAAAGAAATCGATGATGCAGCAAGTACACAAGAGAAGATTCGCAAAGAAAAGAATGAATCAATAGCAATCATTGATGCTATTAAAGACTGCCGCACGAAGCGTTCTGAATTGATGGTAAGCAAGATTCAAAGCTTATTTACAAGCATTGATGTACAGCTCTACGAAACTCTTAAAAACGGTGAAGAGAGAGCGACATTTGAAATATTGATGGATAGCAAGCCATACAGCAGACTTTCTACAGCTGAAAAGATTAAAGCAGGACTAGAGCTTGTTGAAGTGTTGAGCAAACAATCTCAATTAATTGTCCCGACTTTCGTAGATAACGCTGAAAGTATCCTACATTTCACTAAGCCAGCAGGACAGTTAATCATAGCGAAGGTTGAAGATACAGCGTTCACGATACAGCGTTCACGATTAAATCAGAAGGAATCCAAAAGGAGGAAGTAATCAATGGCCAATCAAGTAGCAGCAACACCAAACACTGAAAAGGTAATTGGTAACTTTACAAAAATGGAGTTAGACACAATCAAAAGTACCATCGCAACAGGAACAAGCAATGAACAATTCGCTTTATTCGTACAAACTTGCGTTAATTCAGAACTTAATCCTTTCTTAAATCACATTTATTGCATTGTATACGGTGGGAAAATGAGCATTCAAGTATCAGTAGAAGGCGTGCTGCACCTAGCAAGACAAAAGAACGGATATAAAGGAATTGATGTTCAAACGGTTCATGAGAATGACGAATTTGAAGCTGATCGTTCTCAAGAAGGTGAATGGATTATCAGAAAGCACCAAGTTAAATTCCCTCGTGGAAAAGTAATTGGTTGCTATGCGGTAGCTCAACGTGAAGGCTTCAAAGATGTTGTAGTCATGATGGAAACAGACGAAGTAATTCATATGAAGAACGGCACAAACAAGCACATGTGGAATAACTGGTTCAACGATATGTTCAAAAAACATGCAATGAAACGTGCGGCTAAATTACAGTATGGAATTGAAATTAACGAAGATGAAGCAGTTTCATCAAGTCCAGTAGATAGTGTTCAATCTTATGAACCTGAAAAACGTGTAGATATCACACCAAATAAATCAAATCAGATTCAAGTTGAAGAAGGTGAAACGGTAGATCAAGAAGCTGAGTTAAAGAAAAAGCAAAGCGAAGTAATGGAAAAACTAAGCGAGTACAACATGACTACTGATGATTTGCAAGAAATCGCAGTTAAACATTTCAAAGTGCCAGCAGCAGATTTAAACCTTCAACAACTTACAGGCCTTGTTAAGTTCTTAGGTTTAGAACATAAGAAACGTCTGAAAGAGCAGGAGAAAGCACAAGAACAACCAGAACAAGAAGAAATCGACTTTGAAAACATGGAAATGGATATAGCATGATCGATAAACAAAGTAAGGTACTCCTTCCGGCTTGGTGCTGGAAGGAGGCCAAATCAACAGATGAAGTAAAACGAAATGTACTGAAATATATAAATCCGAAACGCTACCCAGGTTATAGGGTCCTGAAAGTATCGAACGGATTTGCTATCTGTGAACCGGAGGAAACATGATGTTTCAAGTGCCAGTAAGACGTGGATCAATGAAAGAAATGTTAAGAGCGGTTCGTGATTTAGAAAAACGAGGTTACGACTATGTAACTCCTATTAAGAGAGTGTACAGGGCAGAAAAAACATTTTATAACGATGGAAAATTCAAAGGGAAAGACAAGATTAGGTTTACAGGCATGGACGATCATGTCAGTTACGAATGTTGGATGAAGAAGGTGCACTAAATGGCAGATGTTAAATGGATAAAACTCTCTACTAGTATGTTTGAAGATGAAAAGATTCGATTGATTGAAAGCTTACCAGATGCAGACACACTACTAATTATTTGGATTAAATTGTTGTCTCAAGCAGGTAGAACGAATGCCAATGGTTACATTTTCTTGAGCGAAAACATTCCTTTTACAGAGGAAATGCTTTCTACACTTTTTAATAGACCGATAGCAACTGTAAGACTTGCATTACAAACATTTAAACAGTTCGGAATGATTGATGTAACAGATGATCAGTACATATGCATCTCGAACTGGGAGAAGCATCAGAACATTGATGGATTAGAACGCGTAAAACAATTGAATGCAGAACGAAACAAAAAGTACCGCGAACGCAAGAAACAACAGCAATTAGCACTAGAAAATAAGGGTGAAGAAAGTGACGCTTGCGTGACGTCACGTGACGCAACAGATATAGAAGAAGATAAAGAATTAGATATAGATAAAGAAAAAGATAAAAAGAAGAAAGAAAAACCTTCCCGTCACAAGTTTGAAACTTGCGACACCAATGGGGCTAAGTATTTGTTTGAAAAAATTAAGAGTAATAATCCTAAACAAAAAGAGCCTAACTTTGATTCTTGGGCTAATGACTTTAGATTAATGCGTGAAAAGGATAACCGTGAATTACAAGAGATTAAAGATGTTATTGATTGGTGCCAAGCAGATCCATTTTGGCAAGGAAACATTTTATCTCCTAAAAAACTACGTGAAAAGTTCGATCAGTTAACAATCCAAATGAATTCTAAAAAAGGAGCGAGACCAAATGGAAGCAGTAGGAAGAGTGATGACTCAGATTTTGAATACATCGGCTTGTGATGAGGAAACAGAAGGGTATATATGTAAACACTGCAATACATTCATTAAAGCAATTGTAGTTGAGGTACCAACGTTACGAATCAAAAATAAGGTCCTTCCTACTTGCGAATGTGTCGTTGAGCGAGAAGAAACGAAAGTGCGAGAATATCAAAACTTCGCTAAGAAAAGAGAAATTGAAAAGCTGTTCAGCATTAACAATTTAGGTGATCGCTTTGCTAAGAGTACATTTGAATCATTTTTAGAAAGAAATGGATCGGAAACGGCTCATAAGATTGCTACTCACTATGTAAAAACATTCGAAGAGTGGAATGGCGAATCACTAATGATTTGGGGAGAGCCTGGTAATGGAAAGACTCACTTAGCGGCAGCTATTGCAAATGAGTTAACAAGCAAAGGATTTATCACTGTGTTCCAAAGTGTACCAGAGCTATTACAACGTATTCGTAGCACGTTTAATAACGATAACAAGGAAAATGAATCGCAAATCATGCGAGCGCTTCTGGAATGCGACCTGCTTATTCTAGATGATATCGGAGCGGAGAAAGCAACAGAATGGGTAGAAGAAAAGATTTTCAATATTATAGATGGCCGATATAGAAAAGAACTACCGACACTTTATACAGGTAATTTGAAACCGAAGGAACTTCAAGAGCAAGTCGGAAAACGCTCCTATGATCGGATAGTAGAAACAAGTTTAACGGTTGAAAACAAAGCAACAAGTTATAGAAGAGAGATTGCTAAACAACGACTACAAAAATTCGGAGGTGCTTATTAATGTGTGCATGTAACGGAACGGGAGTAATCAGAAACGACCAAGGGAACGGCTGTTATCAATTTGGACCATGTATTTGTGCGGCGGGGAATCAAACACCTGAAGAAGTGGATAGAAGACGTCATGCCGTTATGGCGAGACTAAGAGTAATTCATCAATTACAACTGGAGGGGAAATGGGATGCCAAGACTTGGAACGGATTTGGAAAAGGAGAATTACACAATAGCAGCACAACAAAGGAAGTACATGAAGAACTCGCGTCGTAACATGTATGTAGCGTTAGAAGATTTGGACTTGTTATTCGATGCGAGTGAAGTGATTCGATTCCAAGAAATGTGGGAAGAAGATAAAAGCTTCATTGAAATTGCAGTAGAGATGGGAAGACATCAGTTAGAAATTGCAGCCTTAATCATGGATCAGGTGGATAAGAATAAAATTAAATCCCGTCCGATGGGGTTAGGGGCATGAAACAACTAACACTTGAGGATGTAGTAGGAAGTTTTGATTATACCGCAACAAGTACAGCGGAAAAGTTCTTACAGCATAACGTCATAACGTATGAAGTGCACTTCTATGACCAAGATAAGCGACAAAAAATAGACTGGTTCGATGTTGAAACGGAAGGCGAAGCATGGAGTACGGCGGTGAAAGAACATGGTAAAGGTATTCAGAAGATTAGGGTAATTATTTCTAATCGTACACGAGATGAAATTATGTCACTGGATTAGGAGGGAGCAAATGGGGAAGCCAACATTAAAAGATTATGCAAAGGCTGCTGAAATTGGCGTTAGCAAGAAAAATCTAGATCAACGAATGGAAGAGCTGCATTGGAGTTTGGAACGTGCCATAACGACACCAGTCGGTACGAGTTGGGAAGGAAATGAAAAGAATAAAAAATTACTGAAATTAGCTGAGAAAAATGGGATTAGTGAATCCACCTTTTACAGACGAAAACGTAACGGCATGACGTCATACGAAGCAGCTACCACGCCAAAAGGATTCGAAAAGTACATTCCTTTAGCGGAATCGAATGGGATTAGTAATAAGACCTTTTACCAGAGAGTTAAAAGGAAGATGGATCCATATGAAGCAGCTACAAAGCCACCACGTAAGTATAAGAAGAAGCAAATCAGTTAGGAGGCAGCATGAACGAGCAAGACAGGTTAATAGAACGTTTAATTGATAGGCATGTATTTAAATTACCTGATGGCCGTGATTTATATGAAGGGTCATGTGAGGAACTAAGAAAGCTATTGAAAGGAGGTGAAGAGTAATGGTCGTAACAAGTTGCAATTACACGTATTGGGAACAAGCAATTAAGGATTTTTACAGAAAGCAAGAAGCAGAGTGGGAGGTAAGTAATGAAAAAAGAAACCGTGGTGCAGGTGCAAAGTGAACTTTATGTAGTAGAAAGCGAGATTCGTAAGTTGGAATATCACTTGGTTGGATTGGATAGTGAAAAATGTAAGACAAAGCGTTCTTTGGAAGAGTTGAAGAACCGGAAAGAAGAATTGAGAAGTTATTTATAAGGAGCGGGGAAAATGAAGTTAAGAATGAAAATTAAACGATTGAAAGATGTAGAATTGCCGAAGTATGCGAAACCAGGGGATTCGGGTTTTGATCTTGTAGCGGCAGCGGACACAATTATATGGCCTGGAGAAACAAAGGTTGTACCAACGGGATTGGCGTTCGAAATCCCGCCAGGATATGAGTTGCAGGTGCGCCCGCGTAGCGGTATGACGCGTGATACAAAGTTACGAGTGGTTCTTGGAACTGTAGATAGTGGTTTTAGAGGAGAGATTGGTGTTCTAGTTGATAACATTGAAGTCCCTAAAGAGGCAAGTATGCAAGCCCATGTAATTGAAAGAGGAACTCGTATTGCTCAAGGTGTCATAGCGCCAGTAGAAACAGCTAATTTCGTTGAGGTGAACGAGCTGTCTGAGAGCAAGAGAGGAAGCTATGGCTTCGGATCAACGGGGATTAAATAAAAAAGGCTAGGATTTGCTCCTAGCAAAGAGTTATGTCGTACAGAAAGGTGCAAATCTGATGTTTGCAAATTCATTATATAACGTTCCTGGGGTAGGAAGATTGAATCATAGCAATCTTTACGTAACTTTTACATCTGATTGAAGTATTTGATTAAAATAAAAAATGAATTTTATAGAACAGCAGAATAAGGAAATATGCTTAGAGTATTAGCGAAATCCAACCTTAATCAATTCTTCATTGTTTATTTCAATTATGAATCTATATTCTTTATCTAATAGCCAGTAATAAAAACTGACTGCATCAACGTCAACTAGTGATTGGAATACTTTATCAAGATTTGTACTTAATACAGGGATCTCATAGTTATCCCATATTATAAAAATTTGTTCATCAAAATCTAGTTGGTTTTCTCTAATAAGGGAGATTAGTTGTTCTTTGTTCGAAGCTATTAATTGACTGTCTATCTGTTCCCAATCTATTCTTCCCGAGACAGTTATAGGAAATGAATTCATTAAAGTAGTAGCAATCTGCTGGCTTTTTTCCTGAGAGAAAATGAGAGTTTCGTTTCCTAGGGATTCAAGGCATTCATTAAACAAAGGGTTTGTATCATTTCTGTTTTTTGTTTTCAGTTCTCTTAACTTTTGTCGTATTTTCCATTGTCTTGACGATCTATCATCCATTATTAACATTCCTTATACAATTATTTATGAATGAGTATAGCATATAAGGGAAGTCCCTATGAAAATGAATTTTTATAATATAAATTAAACAAAAGCGTTATCTTATGGAAATGTGGAAAGAGCACACAGTAAATATGTACTCATACCAATCTAAATTATTTTAAGGACCATGATATATCATCAAGAGCTTTATAAATATAACTATACATGCGGTAAAAGAGATACTTTGGATTGTATTTTTGTTTCCATTTCATAAAAATCACCTCTCATACAAATAGTTTAATTATATTATACAGTTGTTAATTTGAATGTTAAGAAAATTCGATGCGAATTAAGGTAAATTTAAACAAAATAGCTATAAAAAAAAGACCTCTTACGGAAAGATAAGGGGTCATCAAAAAATGTTGTATTTGAAACACGTGATGTTTCACAAAAACATCATAACATAAATTTATATATTACGTATAACAAATATTTAAGTTTGTGAAAAGAATAAAAGTGCATAAAATCCATATTTAAATGAAGGAGCCCTAGGATTAGGGGGCTAGGGCTTCTCGGTTTGGTATATTTCACACGATATTATAAAAAAGAATAGAACTTACTGAAGATAACACATGGATGTTTCGTAAATGTATCAAAAAAGTGAACAAAAGCGTAATTTGAATAGAAAATGACAGCTAAAATATTAAGATCGTATCAGCTGTCACTAAAATAGATATTAAGTTTTATTATTAGGTTTTTTAGTTGGTATTTTTGT
Source organism: Bacillus sp. FSL R5-0709 (assembly GCF_038004785.1). Lineage (NCBI taxonomy): Bacteria > Bacillati > Bacillota > Bacilli > Caryophanales > Bacillaceae > Bacillus > Bacillus sp. FSL R5-0709. The sequence continues at coordinate 29,293 of NZ_JBBORT010000002.1, read as the reverse complement.
TCTTATTTCTAGAGGAAATTGTACCAAAGATTGCTCCGGACATTGCACCAATTATAGTCATAAAAATCGCACTCCAGGTTGCAAATGACATAATTACACCTCCTAGTAATAAAGTGTTGTAACTATATAAAGTTATTGTTTCTTAGCCCTTTTAATAGAAATGCTGATTGCAACAATTATTAAGAAAATAAGAGGAGCCCAAGAAAAGAAAGACATTTAGTATTCCCCCTTCAATATTAACTTTAAATATTCTTATAAAATAATTATCTCATGTTTGTAAATTGAACATACAGAATATGTAATATTGCATATCGAATTGTAGAATACGAAGAAGTGACAATGATAATTAAATAAAAAATAGCTCTTACTATTAAGTAAGAGCCCCATAAACAGAGAAAAAGTCGTATGTGACTCTATATGAGAATCACAATAACATTTTAACATCGGAATATATAGTTATCTATACATCTATGGTGTGATGGAACTACACAAAAACTCTAGTTTAAAACAAAGGGGAATAGGATATGAAAATGTTGGATCTATGTTCGGGAATTGCAGGAATAAGTATGGTAGCAGATTGGGTTGGGATCGAAACAGCAGCCTTTTGTGAAATAGAGGAATTCAATCAGAAGGTACTCAGGAAGAACTATCCTAACATTCCTATTTTCCCGGATTTATATAAACTTACGAAACAATCATTAATAGATGGAGGTGTTGACGTTGATGCAATTGGAGTTATTTCAGCAGGATATTCCTGTCAGGGAGAAAGTCTTGTTGGTAAGCGAAGAGGCGCAGAAGACGAAAGATGGTTATGGCCAGAAGTATTCCGAATCATTAGAGAACTCAGACCCACTTGGTTTGTTGGAGAAAATGTTGCTGGACACCGTGCTCTCCGACTTGGAAGAAGAAAACTACTCGACAAGGACGTTCGTATTTCTGGCTGTCAGTGTCGGCGCGCCACATCAAAGATACCGGACATTTATTATTGGCCACTCCAACGACAAGTCAAAATTACAAGCCGATTCGCGAGTTGTGCCCTTCAGAAGCAAACAGGAAGCACGGAAAAACACTACCAGGATCAATCGGGGAACACTTTCCAGAATATATTGGGAAGAAGATCAACCCACAGTTTGTGGAATGGATGATGGGACTGCCACAAGATTGGACGAAGATAGATTGAGATTCTTAGGAAATGCCGTTGTTCCTCAACAGATCTATCCCATATTTGAAGCGATAGCAAAGATTGAAGGTTTAATATAAAAATTTCATTTTGTATTAGTTTAAAACAAAAAAAGAGCAGCTAGCAAAAGCTAACCACTCGGTTCTCCAAGGGGGAACAAGGAGAAAATCTAATGTCATCTACAGTATTGACGGAATATTGAGTTTTATTCAGGGGAGATTATATTTTACAAATTAGATTATGATAGTCGATATTCTCCATATTGACCAGAAAAGAACCAAAAATTCTATTGAAATTCCAAGTGTTCTTTTCCTAGTTTTTTGAAATTCTTTTATTAAATAGCCAACAGCACTAATTGCTATAAGAATGAAAAGAATAAGTTCTAGTGTAACTGGCATTTGATCTACCCCTAATCCTTTAATTTATTATATAACGATTATAAGATTTTTTTTTGTGGTTAGTGGTGAAAAATTAAGCAAAACCGTCTCTTTACGAAAAAAGATCCTGTTGTCTCCAACAGAACCTTTCCTAAAATGGCAAAGAGTAACTCTTACCTTACTCTTTGTTCATATACTACAGGAGTTTTAATGAAAATCCAAGGCTCCTTATATTGAGAAATAAAGAAGAATCATTCTAAAGAATCTTATCTTTGTTATAAATATAAGAGCAGTTAGCAAAAACTAACTGCTCAGCCTTCGGGTATGAAGGGGAATCAGAAACTGTATCTGCAGTATTGACGGAATATTGAGTTTTATTCAGGTGGACATAATGAATTAGATAAAAAATAACATAATTGCAATATAGCAAGATAAAATCGAAATGATAGAAAACATGGTTTTAAGTTTTCGGCGTTCTTTTTCATCTTCGGTAGCAAACGAGACGTATTTTCGTATTCCGAATCCGAATATCAAACCGCCAAATGTTAATCCAAATATCCCAACAAAAAACTTAGGGTTTGGAGATGATGTAGGAGTCATAGCAGATAAAAGTACAGTTTTAATGGATAAATAACAAAATGTTGTTAAAAGAGAGCAATATATGATAGCGATACTCCATTTATTCATAATCGTTACCTCCTTTTGTGAAATAGTTAATTTATGTAAATGAATAATATTATACCATGAAAAATCTTTAATTGAATGAAGTGAAAAGACTGAACAAAATAATCCTTTGAATAGAAAGTGAGGAAATAACAATGGGCTTAGGAAACAGAGGAATGCATTTTGAGAAGGTTATCAATCTAGCGAATGAAAATGTATCAAAGAGGGGGTGTGGCGCTTATAAACAAGCGTCCAACTCCTGTGAAGGTGTTAAAAAGTAAAGGCGGTCGTGTATTAAATGGATTCTATGAAGCTAAAAGTACAGTGGACTATGATGGCGTTTATAAGGGACGAGCTATTGCGTTTGAAGCGAAGTCTACAGAGAATGCTACACGATTTGATTTAAAGAACATCGCGCAGCATCAGTTGGATTACCTGGAAAAAGCAGAGAAGATGGGAGCGATTTGTTTCTTCCTTATAGAGTTCAGCAAGGATAAGTCAGTATTCGTGGTACCACTATCAGCGATTCGATGTTATATAAGAATGTCACAGCAACCAAAAGGCAAGAAGTCGATACCGAGAGCAGATTTTGATATTTATGGATACTTGGTAGATCAGACGGATCGAGCTCCAGTTGATTACTTACAATACATTGATGAGACAGGATTAATTTCAGGAACGCTAGATGGAATGATTCAATTTGATCAGGACCATACAAGGATAGCAAATAACATTGAAGCAGCAAAAGAGAAGATGACCAATAAGAAACGTAAATTATTAAAGGCTTAATGGATAACGGAACCATGCAGAGTGGATGGTGGGGATACTTGCTATGCATGTTTCCCTTATTCAACAATGAGATATTAAAATTTCACGTACTTGATGTGAATGTAAAAACCAAAATTTGAAATAGGGGGATTCCGACTTGGAGAGACAATTGACTTTGTTACCGGATATCGATGATAAGAAAGTACAGAAGGAAGTAGTAAGCGTATTAAAGGAATACAGAGCACTCAAGATGCGATTCAGCAATGACGTGGAGCAAGAAGGGATCAGTTTGTTTCCTGAGTTACGTGATTCAAGGAATACGAGTAAATGGAAGGTGCAGCAGGTTGAAAAGGCACTTAATAACTTATTAGATGAGGATGAGCGTAATATTGTAGAGCGAAAGTTCCTGACAAATGAGAGAGTAAAGGATTCAGATGTTTATCACGATCTATTACTCAAGAAGACATACTTCTATGAGAAGAAGCAGAGTGCGGTTAAGTTGATTGCTACAGCGCTGGGAATAATCTAAAAAGCGCGAACAAAACGCGAACTTTTTGGGGGACTAAATAAAAACGTGAAAATTATAAGCTATTCCTATAAACAGTTCTTTGAAAAGAGAATACGTTTTGGGGATAGCGTTCCCATTATAATAACGTTACTCGGTGACGCGGAGGCTAGAGGGGATAAGAGTTTCCCGAAATTATTTATATTTTACTTCTTATTGAGTGTATAAACGTACCGCCTTTCGTTTGTAAACTCATAGGTAGTAAAACCACCCTGTCATGTGGTTTCTTGATTTCTATGTTAAAACTGGATCGTTTTACCGATGGAATGATGGTTCGTTCGATTGAATGAACTATATGTTATAAAAGAAGTGTCAATTGATTTATAAGGAGTTGCTCACGACAATAACTAATGTAAGTCAAGGTTCTTCTTCTAAACGATTAAACGAGCAGAGAGCTTCCGCTCTTTGTTTGAGCCAATACAGCTGAACATTCCCCTCAGTCTTGTGTGTTGGTTCAAACAAGGCGTAGGAAGAAATATATGCGTCTGGATATAATCACGTTGTGTAAACGTAATTGGCGAAAATGACATTAAGTAGCCGACTCCACGGAGTATAAAAGAGAAGATTCTTATTCTTCTCCCAGTCACCGACACAGGGCGTGTAGCCATACTATTGATGCGGTGGCTTGGAGAAGGTTGAGAGTAATCAGCCTTGAAATGAAGAGATACTTATTGCCATTTGTTATCTTTCTTCCCCTTTAGGAGCTGTCACCTTTCGGTGATGGCTTTTTGTTTTGTAGGATATTCTTCTTTTCTGTCGAATAGATAGATTGGGAGAGGCGGGGAATAAGTAAATGAAAAAATTTATAATAAGCATAGAAGCAGTCGATGGTAAACAACACGAATTTGAAATTGAGCATAAAAAGACAGTAACAGTTGCTGCTATAGAAAATTCTATACAAGCAAGAGAAGCTAGATTCTTCAGATTTGGAGATCGTATGGTTAATTTGGACAATGTATTCTCTTTGGTGGTAAAAGAGAAGAAGGATTAAATACAAAAAAAGCATCCATAATGGGTGCTTTTTTCTTTGTTATGTAGAAATTACACATTAAACCAGTAAAACTTTGAATGAGACAAGCATATACTAATAACTGACACGACGTATTCATTCTTTATAATCGTATCGGACGAGCACCTTATAGGGCTCTTTTTTTATTGCACATAAGGAATTCCCAAACATACAATATCGAGTCAATGCCAACCAACTTATTCCTTTTCCGAGAGCTATATATATTCCGCTATAAAGCTCTTTTATGTTGCGCCATTAGAACGGTCTGGGCATTGTCGTATATTTAATACTCAGAAGTTTAGGGCACTTTATAGTGTTCTTTTTTTATTGAACAAAATGGATATTTGGATAGATAATGCCTTCCTTAAAATAACCTTAATTAAAACATAGTTTTGATAATATATGGAAAATAAATGGTACAATTTTCTGGTATAACCTAAATAAAATTTATTTTAGAAAAGGGGTAGAAGGGAAATGTTCCAGAAGTTCAAGTTTTATTTAATGAGCATTTTAATTAGTTCAATGTTAGGCGGAATTATTATAGGTGCTAATTTCTTGGTCCATAACATATATAATTTAGTTGCAGGTAAAGGATATCATTTTAATATGTGGTCTTCTATTATTATATTTAGTGTTGTATTTATTTCGGGTTTCTCGTACGCGTTGAAGAAGGGGCCAGATATATTTGTTAATGATTAAACCAATAGCAATTATCTTAGGCGCTGCCGTGATCTGGTTGGCGTCTTGTTTGTTGTTAAGGAAAGATAACAAAACAAACGAACACAACGGACGGAAATAAATGTCTTGCTTACCTGTCTAAAAGTTGACCCTTTTGTACAATTAAATTTTATAGGTCAAAAACTTTGTAAACAGATAGTTGTTAATGTCTAAAAGATAGTCTAAAATAAAAGTATATAATTCTTAAGACTTTTAGACTATTTTGAGGTGATTTAGATGGCTATCGTTGGTTATGCAAGGGTAAGTACAAAGGATCAAAATTTAGATGCGCAAATTGAAATATTAACAGATTATGGATGTAAAAAAATATATTCTGAAAAATATAGTGGAGCTAATAGCGATCGAGAAGAATTGCAAAAAGCATTAGAGTATATGAGAGATGGAGATAAATTTGTTGTTTGTAAAATAGACCGTTTAGCTAGATCAATATTCGACTTACATAAGATTGCAAATGAATTAGCTGATCGAGGAATAGGGGTGTTATTTCTTAAAGAACAAATTGATTTCTCTACACCGGCGGGTAAATTAATGTTCACTATGCTAGGAGCTATTGCTGAGTTTGAAAGAGATTTAATTAATGAAAGAACAGCTGAAGGCAGAGAAAGAGCTAAAGCGATGGGTAAACATATGGGACGTAAAGGGCAGGATGAAAAGCAAGTTAAACAAGCCATGAACTTATTTTTAAATAGGAAGGAAAATGGTTTGAGTGTAAATGATATTTCAAAAATGACAGGTGTGCCGCGTTCTACTATTTATGCGAAAGCGAAAGAATTAAAAGGGGAGGAATTATGATGGAGGAATATGAACAGCTTCGGCAGAAATTCCGAAATATAAGTAAGCAATACTGAAAGCAGACTAAAAAACCTAAAATGTGCGAAAAATGCTTTTCAAAAATAGATGTTCACCTACATCATAAAATTCCGTTAAAAACAGGCGGAACAAATGATTATAAAAACCTTATTCCTTTATGTGAAGAATGTCATTGGGAATTTCATAGACACTTTGAAGCTGTAAAACCACATGAATATTTCATGGAAACGCCTAAATATACAGAATTGATAGGATTATGGGAAGTATTGAATGATCCATTAGTGGATTCATTATCTATGAAAGAGTTCAAGGGACTCGTTTATAAAGGATTGGATTTAAAAAGAAATGTACAAAAATCATTTAATGAAGAAGAAATAGAAGTGAATAATAAACAGTTAAAGTAGCGAATCCGCTGCTTTTTATTTTATAAAATAAATTGTTTCTGAGTCGAAATGAAAATAGGGGTTTGCCATAAACATTTAATTCCAATCAAGAATATGAGTATAGAAACAGGATGATTTTTGTAATGACGGAGGTGTTTGTTGTTGACATAACTCAAAGTGTGGCAAGAATAGTGGTTAATGGGAAAGACCTTGAGTTCACTTCAGTTCAAACCTCTGCATGGAATCATGGACCTGTAAATGATTTAATCGTTTCGACGAATCAGAGAGTGAATGAGCTTTATCAACTTATGTGGTCACAGGTACCAGTTACACTCCAAATGTATTTCCTTCAGGGGATGGACTTAATGAGATTCGCTAGGATTGCTGGAATTAATGAACGTGTAACGGGAGAATATATATATCATTTCATTTGGGGATAAGAAGAATTCAAAGTAGCTTAACAGCTGCTTTTTTATTTTATTTTGTAATTCTTCTTCTTAATATCCATTAAACTCGATACCCAGACATATAACATTCCTATTGCAAGTATAAAACTTATCCAGTTGAATGTATTGTCAATAATATATATTGAAATGAAGATGGAAGAAAAATAAATGAACAATGGAATGAATATGTATAGGTCACGTTTTAAAGATTTTAAAGTTTGCATTATGTTCACCTCAATTTAATGTTACATTGAGGTATTTTAAGTAGCAATACTTATTTTATAAAGGAGTTACCATAAGGAGGAGTTATGACGAGTTTCTTCCTATTATATAGAAGGTGGTGGGTGATATGAAGTGAAGCAAAAACACGAGTTAGCTCAAGAAGATTACATGCAAGGTATGAAGTACAAAGATATAGCAGAGAAACATGATGTCAGCGTGAACACCGTAAAGTCATGGAAGACCAGGTACAAATGGGACCGAAAAGGTGTGCATACAAAAGAAGAAAAAGTATGCACACAAAAGAAGACGGGTGCACCCATTGGTAATAAGAATGCAGTAGGTAACCCAGGTAACAAGAATCCTAAATGGGGTAACAAGAATGCTGTTGGTCATGGCGCTCCTAAAGGGAACCATAACGCTATGACGTATGGTTTCTTCCGTAAACACTTCCCAGAAGAAGTTGTGGATCTTATGGAAGAAATCGCAACGAAAGCCCCTTTGGGATATGCTATGGGAAAACATTATGATCCAGTATGCCGCTATAGTGAGGGCGCAACGAATCATGTTAGTTAAGCACCATAACGACATGACGAAGGAATTACGGAAAGAAAAATCATCTTTATCTGCTGAAGAAGTAGAATACGAGATTCAGTTTGCTTGGGATAAACAGGCTACATTTATGGATGCTCAATCCAGGGCGATGAGGTTTATGCATATGTTTTTTGATAGTATCTTAATGCACCTAGAACATTATGAAATGCCATGTACGTTTGTATTAAGTAATGAAAAGTCTTTGAAGGGGAATGTAGTTGGTAGAGATCAGTATATGATCTATGTGGAAACCGAAGAAAAACAACATTTTTTGTTTAAATTTAATGTAATGGATGTTATTCCGAATGAGAAAATAGACTTAAAGAAAGCCAAAGAGGCTGTAAAGAATCATTTAGCAAGGAAAAAAGCGGTATTAAATACGTAATTAACTAATCCTTGCACATTGTTTGGGGATTTTTTGGTTCTGTTGCAAAGTTTCAAAAGCATAAACAGGTGTTGATAAATGTTGGAACCATTTAGGCAGTGATTAATAATGAATGGCTTCGATTCCTTTTATCGTACGCGAAACATGACAAAGGTTTTGAAATTCTGTGGACTTGGCAAAACGCCTCTTGATATGTCTATGATCCTGTTCGATGAGATTGTTTAAATGTTTGATTGTACAATGATTTGTATTTGAATAAAAACCTTGTTTTCTTAAATGGGCAAAGTAATGCCGGTGCTTTGCCTGTTGTTAGGGCTGTTGGTTTGCCAAATGTTTTCACTAATTTGTTCATAAAGGTATAAGCAGCCTTATAATCCCGTTTTATCTATTGCAAGATATAAATAACACCATTTTTCTTTAACTTTTATATAGGTTTCATCTAGTTTTCAAGATAATTGGACATTTTTATTTTTCTTCTTCTAAATTTGATAGACAAGGTTTCCATATTCAAGAACCCAGCACATGATAGTTGTTGGGTGAACTGAGATTCCACGCTCTTTTAAAATTTCAGAGGCATCATGATAACTTAAAGAAAAAAGGCAGTAGTAGCCAACGGCTACCAAAACAATATCTTTCTTGAACCGTTTTCCTTTAAAATTCGTATTTGTGTTTCTCCTTAATCTCTTTTCTAGAGTGTAGTCTCATTTAGAAAGCTTTGCAACAGTACCGATTTCGGTTCGTCATTTTTATAAACGGTACGACTTTATTTCAAATCCACATTTTTAATACTTTTTTGATTATATTTGCTTGTGCTGCGGAAAAGAAGAAAGAATAATCCTCTTTGCCACTTAATTAAATTTTCATCTAAAGCAATTACACTACCATCTTTATCATGCTTTTTAATAAGCTCATTGATTTTTTGTTTACCAACTTTCATGTTTTCATCAAGAATATAAACTTTTGGAGGTTGTTCTTTATTTTCCAGTAACTTTGCTAATGATTTTAAAACATGTAATAAGGATTGCTCTTATAATTTAAAGGTTTTTGCTACGACTTCCATTACGATCTTTGTGTTATCATCTATGGTCACCATTTGCATACCAACTTTTTCATGAAATATTTAACACATTATGCGGTTGAACTGGAAAAGATGGTATGATTTTGAAGAGGAAATATTGAAGCTTTAGCAAAGGGCAAGCTACGGGTTTGTCATGACAAACCCCAAAAACGATGTTTTTGACTTGGTAGGAGATTCCTACGACCTTTACAAATATATATAAGCGATTTTTTACAAAATTGCTTATATATTTGTTGTCGCTTCGCTCGATTTTTTTAAAAAAAGGAGTGTTTATTATAGCTAAAAGAAGAACAACATATTTGCAAATGTCTTTAGAACATGAGGAAAAAGATTATATAAAAAATAAAGCAACTGAATTAGGATATAAAAATGTTTCAGCATTTCTAATTGCTAGTGCAAAATCTTTTTTTAAACTTGAAGTGGATATGAAAGCTTATAGGGATTTAACTAAAGAAATAAATTATATTGGTAAGAATATAAATAGCCTAATTAGAAGGATCAATACAGATGGAATTTACACGGATAATGATATTGATTTTCTTAGGGTTAATCAGAAAGAAATCATAAATATTATGAATACGGAATATGACCGATTACTTGATTTGAAAACTAAGTTTAATAGCGATAGCTTGAGTAAAAAATAGAAGGAAAAATTAATCAAATCACTAACGGAAAATCAAATGGAGATACCAAAAAAATTACTATTAGAAGAAGTGTATGAGAAGATAAAGGAAGATTTTGTTTATATTATAGAATGTATAGAAAACTCGTCTGAGCAAGATAAAGAAGTAACAGAATATGTATGGCAATATTTATATGGTGATACGCTATATAAGTTAGATGATAATCAATTAATAAAATTGGCCGATAGCATTTTTATTTTTGCGCAGAAATTGAAATTTAAATTATCCAAACTCGATAATGTTTTTTCAGATGATGATTGGTTTGAACTGAAAGATATATTAGATGATTATGAAATTTATTAGTTAAGGAATGATTTTAATGTCTATTGTGAAATTTTGATTCATTCTGCAAACTTGCAAGTTTCAGAAGACGAAAAGTATGATATTAAGGGTTAGGAACACACGTGACAGGAAGTGCAAAGTTACTTCCAATAACTGCCCAATTAAAAAATTGATAAGCATTAAAGAATAAAAAGATCGTTTAGTTAGATCTTTTTACATGTTTTGTTGAGCTTTTCTTTTTGAACAATAAGGACAACGTCTACCTTGGGTACGGTGATACACTTTGGATTCCCACTCGTGCCCCTCTTTGCACTTCCACCATACTAGTTTACTTGAATTTTTGATGACATCATACGGAGTCAATTCGCCATTTTTAGTAGGATGCCATTGTTTAGCTATTTCTGGATTCAATGTAGCAAGACAATTATCAATACAAACTTTTCTGTTAGTGCAATAGGGACAGCGTATACGTTTATACACTTTGGATTCCCACTTATGTCCCTTTTTGCAAATCCACCATACTATTTTATTGGAACTTCTCATGACATCATATGGAGTTAATTCGCCGTTTTTAGTAGGATGCCATTCTTTAGCCATTTCTGGATTCAATGTAGCAAGACAATTATCAATACATATTTTTCTGTTAATGCAATAAGGACAGCCACAACCTTGTGTACGATTATTAACTGAAGTTTCCCATTCATGTCCTTTCTCACAAATCCACCATACTTTTGTATTACTTCCTACAACTACACCATAAGGAGTCAATGTTCCATTTTTAGTAGGATGCCATTGTTTAGCTATTTTCGGATTTAATGTAGCTAAACAATTATCAATACAAACTTTTTTGTTAGCACAATAAGGACAGCCCACTCCAGATGTTCTGGAATATATAGCACTATCCCATTCATGTCCTTTTTCACATTTCCACCATACCTTTAAGTGAGCCCATTTTTTAAAATGTTCTGGTTTTAATTTGTTATTTTTGGTAGGATGCCATTCTTTGACTAGATGGGGGTACTGAAATGCGATAGAGTTTTCAACCTTTTTTTTCTTAAATAATTTAGTGATCTCGTATTTTTTATTTTCAGTATCAATATGCACTTTTTCACAACAGAGATTATTATACAGGAATATAAGTTTGAATATTTCTGAAATTACATTGTTTAATTCATTAAAACTTGGAGGATTTCCAATGGGAATATTTATTGTGGAATTATTGTTTATTGCTTGTAACCCTTCTTCCCTAACTCGTATTAGCAAAAAACCTTTTTGAGCAACATAATTACTTTTCTTTACATCCTGTTCATATCGCTTCCTATGCCAATAGTATCCATCGTATTCAATTACAAACGATAACTCACTATTAAAGATATCAAATTCTACACCATCTTCTGTAAGGTGTTGACTTAATGTATTTTTAAATCTGTTGTTTATGAAATAGAAAATTGTTTGTTCTGGAAAAGAAGTTCTAGGTTTGCAAAAAGGACAATTTGTTCCTACAACTCTTTGATAAGCTGTTGTTTTCCATTCATGCCCTTTTTCACACATCCACCATACTTTTCTCCCCGATTTTGGAGTGACATCATTTGGAGTGAGTAATCCATTTTTAATTGGATGCCATTCTTTTGATATCTCCGGGTATACTTTAGCTAAACAGTTATCGATAGTAGCATTACGTCCTGAACAGTAGGGACAGCCCGTTTTTTTTCTTGTTCGACTGTATACTGAAATTCTCCATTCATGTCCCTTATTACATTTCCACCAAATCTTTCTTTCTGAACCAAAAGAAATTGTTGAAGGATCAACAGGAATATTCTTTGATTGGTGCCATTCTTTTAGCAAATCAGGATGTGTAACTGCAATAGACTTTTCAAAGAGAGTCTTTTGCCCACAACAATAAAGACATCCAGAACCGCGTTTTGTACGACAACTTACTTTAGTTTCCCATTCGTGCCCTTCCTCACACATCCACCATACTTTTTTATCACTTCCTACAACTACATCATATGGAGTCATTGTTCCATTTTTAGTGGGATGCCATTCTTTAGCTACTTCTGGATTCAATGTAGCAAGACAATTATCAATACAAACTTTTTTATTGGAACAATAAGGACATCCTGTTCCTTTATTCCGATGCACTGGAGAGGCTTCCCATTCGTGCTCTTTCTCACATTTCCACCATACTTTTTTACCGGAACCAAATGTAATATCAAAAGGGGTCAATTCTCCATTTTTAGTTTCATGCCACTGTTTGGCTAATTCAGGTCTTCTTTTTGCTAAGATGTTATCCATGCAGCATTACCTCCTCTCCTTTATTTGCTAGGGGTATAGACTATACATAATGGTTACTGTGATGAAATATGATTTTTACCCAGATGTAGGTGTATGTATGGCGGATCAGTAATTGCTTAAATTTATAAAAATAATTACTTGGAATTTGAAAAAAACAGGGTAATCGAGATGACTGCTCTGTTTGTTTGTAATCCTAAAGGCTGACTACAATTAATCAATTATATTAATAAGTTCATGAAGTTTAAATTTTGTATTCAAGCCGAAAGCATCAGTGCAGTACACAGTTTTTGTCATCGGTTCAATATGTAATACAGTTATGTACATATCCCGGACCATTCAATCACTAAGTATTTCTCTAATAGCTTCGTATTGTTCCGGCATACTGGCGGTTGCCACTTAACCATACCGCTCCCACGTAATTTAGGTGTTCCCCAGCTTTGATTTTCCATGATGATCCCCCGATTCGTGTAATTTATATTTAACATACGCGAATGTATATCCTTTTGGGGGTGTGAAAATAGCTCCGGTTTTACGAAGCTACATCCAAAAATCATCAAAATCAACTTTATATCCTTCTTTCTTCAAAGCTTTAATAATTTTTTGACCGTTACCTAATGATGGCTTATGTTCATTTGATCTTGAAATTCGACTAAGTGTATTTTGATTCACTCCGCTCCATTCCTTTAAATCTGTTTGAGAAATATTATTTTTCCTTAAAAACTTACCGAACTTTGATATTGGTTTCCCCAAGCCAAACACATTAAACACTCCTATTCTCAAATGCTTTGTTACTCACATTTTTACCAAAGTTTATTTTTTTTAAACAAAAGTGTTAATAATGTACAAGCCGTCCGCAATATGATGTATCAAGGTCGCTACCAAAATAGCTATCAAACTTGTTATCAAAGTAACCAGCTTAATTGCTATCAAGGTAACTAGTATTTGTACTATCAAGTTAGCTATCAAAGCAGCTATCAAGGTAATGTTATCAAGGTATTGAGGCGGTAAACGCATATATCATCCGAATTTTAAATTCTGTTTATAAAGGGGAGTTTTATATGTTAACTACATTTATTTCATTAGGAGCTTTAGGAGTAACTACAATAGGAGGAGCAATGTTAGAAAAACATCTTGTTAAAAATGATCACGTTGCGGCAGCTAAACTTTTAAGTGATGGAATGTATCACGGTATGAGGATAGGCGGAGTTTGTTTCATCGGTTATGTATTTATTCGAATTGTGATGATGTTTTAAGGAGGGAAGCACATGGGAATTGTAAAGGATTGGATTCATAAACAAAGTTTGAAGAATCGACTTATAGAGGTATTTGGAAAAGCTGGTTTGTATGTGGACCATCAAACACGAGGTGGGAAAGTACCCATTTATCCGAAGATACATGACATTTCTTCCTCAAAAGAAAAGGTTCGATATATATTCACCATTCCAAATGGTTTGGATCCGAAGACCATCGAAAAGAAATGGTTTTGTTTTCAACAAATATTAGGACGGAATGTAGCGATTGAGGGCGATATTAAAAAGTTTGTACTCAATGTATTTCATTCAGATGCAGGACTACAATCATACAATTACACTTATAAGAAGTGGCAGCCGTTATTAAAACAACATCGTCTTCCTGTTGTGGTAGGACGGGACCAATTCGGTAATATGATTGTGTACGATATGGTTGAGGCTAATACACCGCATTTGCTAATAGCAGGAGAAACAGGAAGCGGAAAAAGTAGTATGGTACGCGTTGTTCTGTCCACACTCATTCAATACATGTCTCCTGATAAATTACATTTGTATCTGGGCGACTTAAAAAACTCCGAATTTCATTTCTTAAGAAGAGTGAAACATGTAAAAGAAGTTTGTATGGAAGAAATCGAAATGAAGATCATGCTTCAGAAAGTGTGGAAGGAAATCAGAGAGCGCAGAAAACTCATGGAAGAGCATGAAGTGGACCATATTGAAGAATACAACAAATTGAATCCTGACAGTCATAAGCCGTATATTTTGCTTGCTATTGATGAAGTAGCAATGCTTCAAGGCGAAAAAGAATGTATGGCTACAGTTGAAAAGATATCGGCAGTCGGCAGGGCACTAGGAGTCTTTTTGATGCTCAGTATGCAACGTCCTGATGCAAAAGTATTAGATGGCAAGTTAAAGCTTAATATGACAGTTAGAATGGGTTTTAAATGTGATAGTACGATTAACAGTAATATCATGGGTACACCTGGATCAGAACACTTAGAGCAATCAGGCCAGACGATTTTAAAATTAAATGGATTAAAGAAAGTGCAAGCTCCATTTTTAGAATTAAGCAAGGCGAAACAGATTGTTGAACCGTATCGTATTCCAAAAGAGGATATGAAGCCAGAGAATCCATCACAAGAAGAAAATCAATTGTTTGGGGTGTTAGATTATGAGGAGTAGAGACAAAGCGATACTAAGCGATTTGAAACGTTTTAGGTGTATGTCTCGTGATGATATTATCGACTTACATTTTCAAGGATTAAATAACGCGGTTACTTGCTGTAATACAGTCATGAAGCGATTAAGAAGAGATGGTCATGTGGATGCCAATGTTTCGCAGCAGCCATTTATATATTTCCATCAACCTAGTACACTTCGAAAAACTAGCCAAAAGATTCCTCACTTCCTCGGTATTGTGGACGTATACAAACAACTCATTCATTATGAAAAACCGAAACTATTCAAAGTTGAACCTAAGTATGGGCGTGATTTTATGGAACCAGATGCATTTACAATATGGCGTAGATCTCCATTCTTTATTGAAGTCCAAAAGTCAGTTTACAGCAAGAAGATTATGCAAGATAAGATAAACAGATATGAGTTATATTTTCACAGTCAGGAGTGGCATAAGGAATCATGGCAACCAAAAGATAATAAATTCTTCCCATCAATCCTCATTATTACTGATAAACAGTATGATATTAACTCTTCTAATTTACGTATCTTTCAATCTTCTTCAATTAGCAATTTCATGGATAGTCTTGCTGTAAAAGCATAATAAGAAGCTCTAAACAGGGATTTGTTATTTTTGAGAATCTCTTAATAATCAATACAATTGCATCCGTTGTAGCGTTATGCGGCGGTCTATTCATTATGGTGGGTAGCCAGGAACGAGGATTCTCGCTAATAAGTCGTGCTGGGATTGGTTATATAGTTGTTCAAATGATTCCGTTGTTTATGAGATTACTTGTTGAAATTGCTAAGGAAATATAACATTCAAGCCCTGATTATTCAGGGCTTGAATGTTATATTTAAACTCAAATTCTCCACAACTTTTTTTAAAACAGTTGAATCATACACTTAACTTGGTTAGGATTTATCGAAAAAATCGATAACCTAAATCGCGCTCCCTGCTTTCAATTCATTTTGGAGTAATTCAAATAACTCTTCTCTCAATACATTTATATTTTTTCTGATTTCTGTATTTTCTTCATGTAATTCCAAAACAAGTTTACTACCACTTACTAACATTATATCTGGGTTATAATTAGTCCATAATATATGGATTTTATCTAGTGTCTCTTTAGCCTTTGAACTAACGTCATCTGAGAAATACAATCGGTGTAATAAATAAAAATTATGCACTTTAGCATAATATTCTTCTCCTTCATTATAGTTGATTCTTTCAAGTCTATAATGAAGGTTTTTGATTGCTTGTTCTTTATTTGTATCCCAGTCAGAACAAACGAGATGTTTATCCGCTTGTGTAAACTGTTTTTCCTCCATATATTTTTCTATATCTTCTTTATTAACATTACGAAAATCAATGCCTTTCGTAATACCTCTAAATCCCATTACTTTTCCGATACACAATTCGATATTTTTATACAGTTCAGGATAATACTCGTGCTTTTTTACAACATACAGTTCAAACTCTTTAGATAATCTACTTATCTCAGATTTTTGTTGCTCCATTTTTAACTGAAAATCTGCTTTGATGTCTTCTTGAAGCCTTGTGATATCTTGTATGTCTTCCTTTGTAGCAATATTTTCCCCTCTCTTTTTAAGCATCGTTACTTCTTCAAGATCATCCATTGCTGCAATGTTCTTTCCTTTTTCTTTAGTAAATGCGGATAAAAAATCTTTTGCTATTATTACAATACATCCTGTAATAAAAGATATAGCTACATATACAAATTCAGTCGTTGTCACAATTATTACGCTCCCTATTTTAAAATTTCTTTCTATATTAATTATAACATGATAAGGAGTTATAACATGTTTTAGAGACAGCTCACCAGAATCTCCACCAAAGTTTCTTATTGGCTGCCAGTGTCTCCAACAATACACGCTTATTTTCCTGCATCTTACGCATTTCACTAGCACTGATAAGCTGCTGATTTAAATACTATATGATAAAGACTTAACAGGCCAATACAGGGCTTTTTACTTGCAGGAAATTCTTAACTATCATGGAATACTCTCACTAGGAGGTGTTGTGACGTTATGACGGACGAAATTGTTTATTCTGCTAGTGAAGTATATAAACGACTAGGAATAAGTGATAGCACCCTTAGAAAATACATGGAGGTATTATCACGCGAAGGATTCGCAGTAAAGAAAGATAATCGTGGTAGACGCCAATACACAGAAAGTGACATTACGGTTATTGAGAAATTAATTGAACTTAGTAAGCATGACGGTATGACGCTAGAGAAGGCAGCGAAGATGATTGCACAGCGAATAGAAAAAGTTAATCCGGATCTAATTAAAGAAGAATCTGAGGAAACGAGTTTAATACCATTCCACATTCAAGAACAGCTCCAGCAACAATACAGCGTTATGGCGCAAGAAATGAATCAAGGCATGTTAGCAATGGAGAAGCGATTGAGTGAGCAGGCAGAGCGAAGCAATGAGGAAATCAAAGAGAGTATAGAAGCGCATAATGAACGAGTGGAAAAACGATTGGAAGCGCGAGATGAGACGCTGATGAAGACACTACGTGAGATGCAGGAGACGAAGAGAATGATGCAGGAATTTCGTGATGAGGTTGCAGCTGCAAAAGAGAAGAAGCCGTGGTGGAAGTTCTGGTGAGGGTTTGTACAAACTACGCATAGGTAAAATAGGTAGAATGCATTTCTACCTATTTTACTGCTGTGTACGATATGCAACTATATGAATAGAGAAATTAGACCAGCTATAACAATCAATGGAAGGATTACTGCAAGTTTATTTTTTAGAGGAATACGTTTATCTGGGACACCTGGATGGACAACAAAAACGAGTACAACAATTGCTCCAATAATACCTAAAAGTATGTTAATGATAATCACCCTCCTATGGAATATTGTTACCAAGAGTATAGCACAGCTAAAGACCGTTGTTAGGTGAAAATGTAAAAATATGGTGGGGATTTTGGTGAGATTAAGGATCCGCTTTTTCTTGCTACCGATAATGAAACACTATACCTGACTTACATAAATATCCTATTTGTTCAAATTAATCCTTACTGATGGTACAATTAAATCCATGGAGGGGGATTATGGGAATTTTTTATGTAATACCACTTTTTCTTATATTTGGCACTGCAACATTTTTATTTATCCAGTCTAGTTCACCAAAAATTAAAGATAAAAACCTATCATTGATAATGGTCTTTCTAGGGATAAATCTAATCACAATTCCAATGGCTTATTTGGTAGGTTCGTTTGTTTCTTATACACATGAGGCGTCAACAGAATTTACATATAATAATCCATTTTATTTTTGGAAAGGATTTTTCTTCATTCAGGCAATTCCGCTTTTCATACTATTTGTAGCTTTGATATGGTGGTTTCTCCGCAAGAGCAAAGAAAAAATTGACACATAGAATTTTAAAATGACTTCCGCTAACGAGATATTATGTCAACCAATCATGAATGCGGTATACATATTATATTTTATCTATCTTGCGTAAAGAAATTGTAATGTTATAGAAATAACATTATGAATTATACAGGAGATACAAATGAAAAAATTTTTAATTAGTTATGCTGCAAGTCTGCTTACTTTTATTATCATGTGGTTCTTAATACCATATATTTCTGATCCTAGTTATTCTTCCCAGAATAATTTGCCTAACATAGTTGGATTCATTATAATTCTCATCATATTTGGTAGTATACTAGATCTTGTAGTTTGCCTAATTGGAGAAGTATTATACAGGAACATAAAACAATGTAAAAAGTTTCAATTTGGAATTCCTGTATTTATAGGACTAGCTGTTGTCTATATACTTATACTCTCTCTTTTTACTATTACTAGTGCATATTCTTCTAGTTTGGTTACACCTATTATTATGGGTTCCTTAGCTTTTTATTTAGTACGTAGAAAAATATAATTAACTTCAGCTAACGATAATTATGTAAATGAGCTAGTGGTGGTTCTGGTAAGGAGTTGTAACATAAGCAGAAAAAAGAAGCATCCTTAATAAAAAAAGGACGCTTCTTTTTCTTTATTTATTCTCTAACACCTCATAAAGGCGCTTATACATATCTTTGTATGCTTTAGAATGTCGATTTGCTAGCTGGGTATCTACGTAACTATCAACAAGCATATCAATGATATTATTAATTGATGTTTTATCCATACTTTCTTGCTCTTGAATAAATGGTTTAAGGGTATTTAACTTTAGCAAAACAGCAGGTGAAATTTTAGCTGTTTTAGATGGGACTAAACGTTGATCTGGTTTCTCTGATGTCTGCATTTCCTTTTCCGTGTTAGCATGATCGAGTTGAGTATTTAAATCTGAACTTTCGGTAATAGGTGTCACAGTTACTACAAAAGATTTACTTTTACTTTCCAAAGTTACCACTCCTATTTAGTTTTTTTATCTTAAACTGTTAAAACTATTTTGCGTGTTATGATAGAGGGAAGGTGGAAATATAGAAATATCCCTATTTCTAAATAGGGATATTTCTATATTTTTTAAAGCTCTGTTAAGAGCTTGAATTTCCTTTTCTGCTCAGGTGTTAGCTCGTTTTCTACATAACGATCTATAAGTAAATCGATGATTTCATAATTGAATTTTGTGTTTGTAAGTTTCATTAATACTTCAAGTTCTTCTTTTGATTGATAAGAAATTTTAATACTTCCTTGCTGATTCTTAAATTTCTTTTTTGGTTCAGTTTTTTCGCTTCTTTTCTCTTTTCGACTCACTTGTTTTTCTTCTGTCTTAGGTTGAGAAGGAACAGCTGCTACCTCGTTATTTTCAACTGTAGCTTGTTCTGGTACATAAGGTTCAGTAGGTTCAAAGTTACTTTTCTTTCTACCTAACAAACCAGGAGTTTTCGCCATATTACACACCAACCTTCATTTTTTCAAACATATCAATACGAGATAACAATTCATCACTAATTGTTTCGTATAATTCAATTACATTCATATCATGTCGATCTTTTTCAGTAATACCATTCACATCAAATCTTTTAATACGTTCCATTTGAGGGACGATGTTTTTAAATAGGTTTTCTTCCCCGAAAATTTCACGAGCATTTTCCATGATATATTCGTCAACCTTACCGTTGTTTTTTAGTAGGACAGGAAGAACACCAACTACTTCAATATCAAGATCATATAGTTCCTTTAACTTGATAAGTTCATTAATGTAGTTCTCTGCACCAGTAAGAGAACGTTCTTGTGTTTGTAGAGCAATGAGAACATAATCAGAAGCTACAACTGCGTTCTTCGTAACTTCTAGTGACATTGGAGGAACATCGATAAATATGTAGTCATATTTATGTTTTATCTTTTCTAGCAAACCTTTAAAGTAATGATCTTCTTCAGCTTCCGAAGAACAATTTTTATAAAGGAATTTTGCAAAGTCCTGAAAATCAACGTAAGAAGGAAGTAAATGTAAATTCTCCATAATTTCCACTTCTAGGCCTTCCAGGTTTCCCTCTTGTATTCCTTTCATTAATGTTTTTTCAACTGTAACAATCTCATCAGGATTAAGGATTGATTTTGTTAACATTAAAGACTTAGTTGCGTTACTTTGTGGATCAAGGTCAACAAGTAATGTACGCTTGCCTTTTTTAGCAAATTCATAAGAGTTCAATACAGCATTTGTGGTTTTACCGACTCCACCTTTGTAATTACCTACCGTAATTGTAATAGCCATTTTTAACACTCCAGTTATATTATTTAAAATTTCCCTATATCCCTTTATAGAAATAGGGAAAAATAGAAATAGGGAATTAGGGATATTTCTAACTATAGAAATAGGGATATTTCTATATCTTTAAAGAAATTATAACAATGATATTTGGGTTATGCAATAGAATCATAGAGTTAGTAATTAATAACAAAAACGTTGGTATCAAAAGATTCTCTTGATGTATGAAGTAGAGAGAGTTAAGAAATAAATATGTAATTTCGTAGAGAAGTTAGTAGAGGAAAAAATAACGAAAATAGGGAAATATAGATATAGGGAAATAGGGAAGTATCCCTATTTCTATAAGTAGAAATAGGGATATAGGGAAATAGGGATATTATTCGGAAAGTGCGTGAATTCGCTGTTTACAAAGGATAAAGCTTGTTGTAACGTAGTACACAACAAGCAACATTCTACAAAACAAAACATAATTTGATATTTTACATAAACGAAGATCCATAGAACAATTGAATATGAACAAAAAACAAAAAGCCACTCCCATATGCTATTGGCTACCAACCGATAACGGGAATGACTCTTCTAGCTAGTGTACCACCACTTGGCTAGAATGAACTGTATTAACCCACAGTGTTTACGTTTAAGTAGTGTACCATCACTAACCTTAAACAACTATGCCTTTTCACGAGGCTTCTTTGATATACCCATTTTATCTATTGTTTGGATAAATATCAACTAGTAAATACTAGTTTTTATTATTTTGTAGTCCAAAAGATATATAACGGGCATTTCTAAATCTAGAAGTCTTGTGAACGTACAGGCCATTTAGGAATTTGGGATGTCCTTTTTGTTTTTTGTTCGCGTGGAATTGCCTGATACCACGTAAATAAAAACTGATAAGCCGTAATTCCGTGCTGCCATACATTTAGCGGGAACGTGTTACGGCGTGGCTAGCTGTTAGTCGTGCAGGGGGTACAGAGTATACGCCTACAAAAACAGCACCCCTCATTGGAATCCTGTTCTTCTAGTGAGGGTGGGCGAGAACTTGCCCAGGGACGATTCTCTAAAAGGTTCGGGAGGTTATCGTTAGCATTACGGTGCTAGGGAATACATTCAGTTTGTCGTGTAGGGACGATATTACAAGGACAAGCCATAGAAAAAGGATGTATGCGGTGAAAATCGCTGAGTGAACAGGGTCTATACATACGGATACCTTATAAGTGACCGCATGGCGAAAACAAAGACGCTTATCCATCTATTTTGACTGATTGCTTTTTTGTAGTCTTTCAAAATAGGGGATAAATCTGCCTTCCAGCCGTGTTCCATAATCGTTCCCACATGATAAAAACCCTCAAAACCTTCAGTCAAGGTTAAATGCCAAGAAAAGATAAAAAACATGGGATTGTTTAAGACCTGGGGAAACTACTCACTAAGATAGAGGAATAAATATAGGAATTACTATTTACTTGGTTAGAGGATAAGGGGACAGATGGTTAGAATAGGGATTATGGATATTTTTAGTTATTTACTATACTATTTATTCAGTAACCTGATATTATTATTTTTGTATATACGAAAGGGGATATTCATTATGTCGACTTCACCTAAGGATTTAGAGAAAGAACTGCAAAGTTCAGGCGAACATTATTCTGATAATAAGTTTTGGGAGAAAGTAAAGAAATATGCTAAGAAGGCAGGAACTCAAGCTATATATACAGTTTTATTACTGTATTATGTTCTTCAAAAAGATACTGTTCCAATGAAAACTAAAGGGATTATAATTGGTGCTTTAGGTTATTTCATTTTACCTTTTGATTTAATACCGGATTTCACGCCTGTTGTTGGTTATGCGGATGATTTGGGTGCCTTAGGGTTAGCTTTAATGCAAGTGATGATGTATATAGATCAAGATGTAAAAAGACAAGCAAAAGATAAATTAGTAGATCTATTTGGTGAAGATGTTGATACTTCTGAAGTAGATTCTAAGATTAATTAATAAAGCCTCCTATTTAGGGGGTTTTTATTTAGGTAGAGGATGGTTAAAATAGGCCTTATTGCAGGATTTGGTTTTATCAATCAGATATAGTATGTGAAATTTTTTTAGTATTTCCACTTTTGCCTGTTGCCTTTTTCTTTTTAAAGCATTTTATAGTATTAGGACTACTTGTCCAAATATTATAAATGAAAGGGGAAGTAATTAATATGCCACCTAAACCACCTAAACCATCGGGTCCTCAAACTTTATCAACTGGTATTTTACGTAGACATTCTAATGTTGTTTTTATTGCTGTTGATGTTATGAATGTTGATCCAAATAATGTTCATTCAGTATCTGTTGAAATGTTTGATTGGTCATCAAATTTACCTGTTGTTATTCCGTTGCAAACACCTTCTTTACAGTTTGTATCTCCTAATCAGGCTGTATTCTTTTTTTCAAACAGTCTTCCTCCGCTTCCAAATGTTCGAGTTTATGAAGTAAGGATAGTTCATCCTGGGGATGAGGATGTTGTTATTAATGTCTCTGGAATTAGCAGTAATCCAATTTTTGATCCTGAGGCAGTTGATACTGTTTTACAACATGATTTAGTAAAATTAAAGTTAGAATAAGTTAGTAGAACAGGAGGATTTTAATTTTAATGGGGGATTAATTATATTAAAAGATTTTCTCATAATATAATTAATCTCCCTCCATGAATGTTTTTTGTTTGATTATCATTTTGGGGTTTGGCCGAGATACGTGTAAAAATAGGTCATGGGCTTTATATGACTTATAAATACCGTTTTGTTTATTATGGGTACACCCTAATCATCCATCTATTAGCTACTGAAAACACTTTGTTTCAACTGTATGATAATAAGTTGAAACATAATAGGGAAATTAGTGATTACAAGTGTGTTTGGAAATAAATGTATGACCAATGTTCAAAATTACATGTATCTCGGCTATACCCCAATTGGATGTATTTTTTACATAAAAAAAAGACACCCAAAGGTGCCTTCCTGCGATTTGAACCATCGTAATATGGTATCGGATGCCAATCGAATTATTATTTTACCACGTTAAATAATTTCAGTTATTGAGAAATAATAAAAGCCCTCTTTTGAGTGCCTGTTTCTAATTAATTACATCCTTAATTGATTGTAAATTGATTTGAATACGTGAATTCACCACGATATTTAATTGCAGCTACATAAGTACCACTTGTATAGCTATCTGTGATAGGGGTTTGCCAAATTTCTGCCCCAGGAAGAAATTCTGGTTCTATTGTTTGGAATCGTTCTAGGGAACCATTTGTGTGGACTTTAAAAATTTTCATTTGCGCACCAAAATGTTCTCTACCAAAGTGCTGTGTTAAGTAAAATGTATCACCAGTTATTAAATTCCCAATCTTCCAATCAGGTTGATATGTACTTTCCACGGAACTTTCCAGATCCACAATGGTTTTAAATCCCCAATCATCATTAAATGGATCTGAGTAAGCTGCAGCAACTTGTGAGGTAGGCTTACTCATTTCTATTGCAGTAAACCCGCTAAATGTTAACGCCCCAATTAATGCTAATTTTCCTAATTTCATTATTGTTTCCCCCTATTAATTTTCAGAATTATTCAAAATCAGAAGTCATACACACATAATAATATAATTGATTGTATTATATTTCAAATATTTTCTAAAAAAATCCATAAAAACAAAAAAGACACCAACAGGTGCCTTCCTCCGACTTGAACCACTTTAATTTTAATAATATGTATTGGACTCCCATCCAAATATTATTTTACCATGTTAAGTGATTTTGTTCATTGAGGTCTCGCCAACAAAACGCGAATTTCGTACGCTAAGAAACCGGATACTTACTTTTTTATATAATTTTTCTCTCGTAATGGTCTTAGATTATTAAAATTTGTTTTTTGGTTTAAAATACACAAATAATCTAAGAAACCAAAATGATTTTAATTTTTGCATTCACCTTTCAATCAGATGAATGTTTTTTTTGTACATATAAAAAAAATAAGAATTTTTGTCACAAAAATTCTTAATCCGGGTTCTATATAATACAGGCATCAAATGAGAGTGAGGTTTTAACCGACATGTTTAAGATTAAAAGGGAAGAAAGGCCTGTTTCGGATGTGACATTTGAAGATTTGTTTAAACAAAACTATGTGTACGTTGTGAAACAGATTGTTTGGATTGTCAAAAACCAGACGATTGCTGAAGAATTGGCACAAGAAGTATTTTTACAGTTATACCGCAACAATTGGAAGGGGATTGAGAACTTATCTGGATGGCTAATAAAATCTTCTACTTTTGTAGCTTATAAGTATATACGATCCGAAAAACGACATCAGGCGAGAGTAGATAAAACCATACAATATCATGAAGTACAGCACATTTCATCCCTAGATGATGATTGGATTAGAAAAGAAGAAATTACAAAAGTACAAATGGCGCTTAGTGAAATGAATGAGAAAGATCGAACCATTTTATTAATGAAATTTTCTGGTTTTCAATATAAAGAAATTGGAGAAGTTCTTCAAATCGACATATCATCTATTGGAACATTATTAGTCCGATCCAAGCAAAAATTTCGTAAAATCTATCAACAATTAGAGGAGGCATAATAAATGAATTGTTATGATATGGGGTTTATTCAAGCATATATAGACGGTGAATTATCTGATGGGACAAGAAAAGAATTCACAAAACACATAGATACTTGTAACGCATGCCAAGATTTATTACTCGAAATCACCAAATTAAATCAATGGGAAAATGTCAAGTTAGAGGAAGCAACAATACATTCATCAAAAGAAATTGAGATTGATGTTGACCAAGCATGGAAAGTATTTGAAAGTCACTCAAAATTAGAAAATGTTTCTTATATCAATGAAAAAACTGTACCGAAGAAGGGATTGTTTACAAATATGAATAAAAAATCAAAACGTTTCATGTATACTGCAGTAGCGGTAGCAGGGCTTTTTGCAACAGCCATGATTCCACAAGTCCGAGTTGCAGCTACAGATGTTGCCTCTTATTTTTCCAATGCAATATCAAATGATACGATTATTGATGAAGGAAGAGACGTTACAAAAGGTCAATTTATTCCTATTGATGAAAAGATTACAGATCAAGGTGTTACAGTACATCTGAAAGAATTATATATAGCGGATGCACGTATATCCGTTCATTACAAAATTGAAAAAGAAGATGGAAATGTAGTACCGTTTGAATTTGATACAACAGGGTTAGAACTTGAAGATGACGGCAAAGTAAATGGTCATCAAGAAAAAAACCCAGAGTATAAGAAAAATGGGTACTTCGGACAATTAGCATTTATTGACGGAGCAAATGATGGGCCATTCGAACTAAAGGCATCAGGTGTAGCATTAAAGGAAATTGGTATTCGTTTTAAGGATAGACCTGAAGGCGTCATCACATTTATCGAAGGTCTTAAAGGCAAAGATTCTTTCAAACAACCGCTCACGTTAGATGTACACATAAACAGAATTGGAAAAGTATCTGGGTCTTGGAAAACACAACTTCAAATTGACCCTACCAAATTAAAAAAATAAAGTAAGTTCAAATGAAAAAAAGAATAGAACGATGTGTTTCCAATACCATGCTTATATTCTTCCTTGTGTTACTTGCATTTATTTCATACATGATTTCTACTATATCTTTTTTAATTTCATAATCATAAAAAGGTAGTAAAGTAAATAGCCGGTTCCTTAACGTACAGGGGATCGGTTAATTTGTGTCTAAACATACAATTTTCTTTTTTGGATATGGTGACCCCTAGTAGGAGAAAAACAAGGAGTCGTTCATGTATTTTAATGGATTCTCTTTACTTTATGCTTATATGAATGAATTGAACAGGCCTTTTGTAAAGACACCATAAGGACTCTAAGAATAGCAAAACATCATATGTTTTAAAGTAGTGAGTGGACAATACTTCTTAGTTGTAGAAGGTATCCAGATTCCTGTACCAATTCTAACATTTGCTGCAGCTCTATTAATTGGTTTAGGAGTAATCCCACTTTGTTCTTAATTTAAGGAATTCCAGACAGCCCTACCTTTCAATCGATAAAACCTCAAGTGTATGAATGCTCGGGGGTTTTTATAATAAAAAAAGACACCCTAAGGTGCCTTCCTCCGACTTGAACCATCTTAATTTTAATAATATGTATTGGACTTTCATCCGAATATTATTTTACCCCGTTAAGTTATTTCACACATTGAGATATGTTGTTCAAATCTATATTTGGGGTACCGCCACATCGCTATCAAGCTAACAGAACAGGTTGCCCCCAAAACGAAATTCCTATGTTTAAATACAGTATTCCCTATTATTTCCACGGAGACACCCCTTATTTTAAAAGGTTTCTTCGTACCTTCTATTACTCTCTTTAAAAGGAGAATAAAAAATCCTCCCAATTAAATTTGGCAGGATTAGTGGTTATATTATTTATACTCAAATAATCTATTTTATTAAATGGTGTTACTTTCTTATGGAAAATAGGATTAGTTAATCATCGTCCATCCATCATCTTTGCTGTCATTAATAGTAATATTGTAGTATGGTAATGCGGCATTAGTAAACGAGATGATTTGACTTAGCAACAATCACTAATATTGCAGCAAATATTTTAACATATACTTTCCATGTATATACTACATTTTCGAGATACAGAGCGGTTACAACATACATAAGGACACTCAATACGGCAACTATAAACCCTTTACTTCATTTAACTTCGTAAAAATCCACCTTCTGAGTTTATAACTTGACCAGTAATCCACTTTGCATCGTCACTAGCAAGAAATGCCACTATGCACGCTGCATCTTCCGGCATACCAATACGCCCCATTAAAAATTTAGGCAAAAGGTGGTTTCTAATTTCATCTGTCATCCACGTTGAATCTGTTGGTCCTGGGTTTACCGCATTAATCGTAATTCCTAAAGGAGCCAGTTCCGCTGATAGAGACTTAGTAAAAGCTGCAATTGCTCCTTTTGTTGCAGCATATGCTAATTCCCCAAGCATTGGCCCTAATTCTTGTCCGGATGTCATATTAATAATTCTTCCTTCATCTATATTCGAGTTCTCAAAACGGCGAGCAAATTCCGCACAAAGAAGAAAGGTTGCTCTCATATTAATTGCATAATGGTTATCAAGTATTTGAGCATCTAACTTTGCATATCCATCTCTGTCTGAGTATGCTGCGTTATTAACTAAAATTGAAAGAGTACCAAACTGCTTTGTAACAATATCCATTATTTCAAATGCAGCATTTGTATCTGAGAGATCAATTTCTAGGTTTTCACAGCGGACTCCTAACTCTAAAATCTCTTTTTGAAATTTCTCTGGCCAACTAGCCTCAGACTGCCAATGTGTAAAGAAAATATCTATACCTTGAGAAGCAAATTTACGACATATAGCAGCGCCGATACCTCTTGGACTACTTACTCCTGTTATAAGAGCAACTTTATTTTGTAAATGTGTCATTTCATATTCCCCCTAATAAATAAGCACATGATGATATGTGTAATTAGAGATGTATTATTCTCATCACTAATATAAGCCGATACATAAAGGTATCCACCTAGTAAATAGAATGATAACACCATACATTCCTTGAATGATTATTCTTGCAATGAATAGACATACTTCACCCGTATATGTATACATCTCTACCATTATTATACTTTTCTTGCTGGTGATAATCAATATATCCAATTATTAACATGAAATTATTACTAGTAACTATTAGAGGTTCGACTACATTGCTAGCAAGCTAAAGAAATTAATTACTCCAAAACAAAAAAATGTACTATTCTTTCTATAGAATCATAGGAAAGGATGGCGTTTTTGTATGTCTATTTCTGTATCTGATGAATTACAACTATTTGCTCAAGAGATTCAAAGTTTTTTATCTCCAAATACCTTACGGGATCTTGCTAGAGATGTTGGTTTTGTACAACGAACTAGTAAGTACCAAGCAAAAGATTTAGTCGCTTTATGTGTATGGGTGAGCCAAAATGTAGCTATGACTTCTTTAACTCAGTTATCTAGCTGTTTAGAAGCATCAACGGAAGTACTCGTCAGTCCTGAAGTACTCGTCAGTCCTGAAGGACTGAATCAACGGTTTAATAAGGCGGCCGTCCAACTTTTACAACACCTACTAGCCGAACTACTAAGCAAAAAATTGGCCGCATCTATGCCGATTTCTTCTCCATGCACTTCTGTTTTCAAGCGTATTCGTATTTTAGATTCAACTGCATTTCAACTCCCGGATGTATTTTCATCGGTTTATCCAGGTGCAGGAGGATGCAGCCATACAGCTGGGATAAAAATTCAACTTGAGTATGATTTGTTAAGTGGACAGTTCCTACATATTCATACAGGTCCAGGTAAACAACATGATCGCACTTACGGCTCTCTGTGTGCCCCAACTGTGACAGCGAATGATTTATGTATCCGAGATTTAGGTTATTTTCATTTAAAAGACCTTCAATATATACAAGATAAAGAGGCCTACTATATCTCTCGTATCAAGTCGAATACACGTATGTATCAAAAAAATCCTAGCCCTGATTATTTTCAAGATGGAAGAATTAAGAAGGGTACCGAGTATATACAGATAGATATGGAGACGTTAATGAACTCCCTTCAACCAGGACAAACATGTGAAATAGCTGATG
>NZ_JBBORT010000001.1:90000-250000 GCF_038004785.1 Bacillus sp. FSL R5-0709 | reverse complement strand
TTTAAAAGATTTTTTGATGCGGCCGAGAGGACTTGAACCTCCACGGGGTTTCCCCCACTAGGCCCTCAACCTAGCGCGTCTGCCGTTCCGCCACGACCGCGCGGAAAAAACAAAAGTGAGCCATGAAGGATTCGAACCTTCGACCCTCTGATTAAAAGTCAGATGCTCTACCAACTGAGCTAATGGCTCGTAAATGGCTGGGCTAGCTGGATTCGAACCAGCGCATGACGGAGTCAAAGTCCGTTGCCTTACCGCTTGGCTATAGCCCATCGAAATAGTTATCTTCTTTTCAAAGACAAATGTTATTTTACCATAATGTCCAATAAAAAACAACTGCTATATAGCAGAAGTTAAAATGGCGGTCCCGACCGGGGTCGAACCGGCGATCTCCTGCGTGACAGGCAGGCATGTTAACCACTACACCACGGGACCATTTGGTTGCGGGGACAGGATTTGAACCTGCGACCTTCGGGTTATGAGCCCGACGAGCTACCGTACTGCTCCACCCCGCGATAATATTATTTATATAATTTATATGGTGGAGGATGACGGGATCGAACCGCCGACCCCCTGCTTGTAAGGCAGGTGCTCTCCCAGCTGAGCTAATCCTCCGAAGTGGTGACCCGTACGGGATTCGAACCCGTGTTACCGCCGTGAAAGGGCGGTGTCTTAACCACTTGACCAACGGGCCAATATGTATGGCAGAGAAGAAGGGATTCGAACCCTCGCACCGCGTTAGCGATCTACTCCCTTAGCAGGGGAGCCCCTTGAGCCACTTGGGTACTTCTCTGTATGGCTCCGCAGGTAGGACTCGAACCTACGACCGATCGGTTAACAGCCGATAGCTCTACCACTGAGCTACTGCGGAATAATGAAGACAATTTGTATCTTATAAAAATTCTCATCGTAAGTCAAGAAGTTTTTTCACAACATCTTGCGCAAACGTGACATGTTTATAATATACTGGATTGCGTTTTCACTGTCAAGATGTTTTCACTACCAGTTTTAGTTGTCCTTTACACTTTCCACATACATATCTTTGTGTATTTATTTGACGTCTTCTTACATATTGAAAAGAACACCCCATACATTCATACATAGAAACTCTCGTTTCCTCCTCACTAATCATTCGTTTACAAAAACGTGGTGCACCTACTTTCTTTAATAACTCCCGAAAATCTCTATCTCGATGCTTATACCCTTTTCCTGTGATATGTAAGTGATAATGACAAAGTTCATGTTTAACAATCCCGACTAACTCTTCTTTTCCATATACTTCGTAATATCGATAATTCAATTCTATATTATGATTCTTCAATAGATAGCGCCCACCAGTTGTACGTAACCTACTATTAAACATCGCTTTATGTAAAAACGGCATTCCAAAGCATTGTAACGATACCTCTTCCACTAACCGCTGAATTTCTTGCTCATCCATTCTCATTCCTCCTAAACTAAAAAATATTTCCACACTTTTCTCCCTTCTTATACATATAGTAAATAGTACATATACCCATCCTCATTCAAGAAGCGTGATTTCTAAAAATGCAGCATTGCTAGAAATCCACTCACCAACCTCTCATCAAAGTTACTTTAACTAAAAGGAGCTACTTTTTTTGAGAGCAGGATTAAACAAGGAGGGATTCCTATGCCCACGTGGCTAAAGAAACAAATGCAACGTGCATATTTCGAGAAAAACCGGTATCAAATCAAGTTACTAAATGAATGCTGGTTTTATTATAGTAAAATACATCAAAGCTCATAATCAATTAAACTTTCCAGTTCATAAAAAGAGAGCAGTTTCATCTGCTCTCTTTTCTTACTATTCAATCGGTAACATTGATAATGCAACACGACCTTTTTTCGTATCAATATCATCTACCCATACCTTTACAATTTGTCCCACGGATACAATATCTAATGGATGCTTTACAAATTGTTTGCTTAGTTTAGAAATATGTACTAAACCATCTTGCTTCACACCAATATCAACAAAGGCACCGAAATCAACAACATTGCGGATCGTTCCCTCTAATTCCATACCACGCTTTAAATCTTCTAATTTTAAAATCCCCTTTTTCAAAAGTGGCTTTGGCAACTCATCCCTCATATCTCGCTCCGGGCTAATTAAAGCATCCATAATATCAACTAATGTCGGCTCACCAATCTCCGTCTCTTGAGATAATTTAGAAATATCTACTCCTTCGAAACTCTTTTGCAAGTTTGGTTTCCCCACATCATTCTTTGATAACCCTAAGCTCTTCAATAGCAATTCAACATTTTTATATTGTTCTGGATGAATCCCTGTGCGATCTAACGGATTCGCTCCTTCTAATATACGTAAAAACCCGATACATTGTTCATATGTTTTTGCACCTAAACGTGGAATTTTCTTTAATTCAGTACGCTTCGTGAATTTCCCATCTTCCTCACGCTTAGCTACAATGTTTTTCGCAACTGTTTTTGATAATCCCGAAACATATTGCAACAATGCAACTGAAGCTGTATTTACATTAACACCAACTCGGTTAACTGCTGTCTCTACTACAAATGTTAATGATTCATTTAATCTCTTTTGAGATACATCATGTTGATATTGTCCCACCCCAACAGATTTAGGGTCAATTTTCACAAGTTCTGCAAGTGGATCTTGTAGACGTCTCCCAATTGAAACAGCACTTCTTTCTTCAACCTGTAAATTTGGAAACTCCTCGCGAGCTACATCAGATGCTGAGTACACACTAGCACCCGCTTCATTTACAATAATGTAAAATACATCTCGCTCTACATTTTGTAATACATCTACTATAAATTCTTCCGTTTCCCTCGAAGCTGTACCATTTCCAATCGCTATCATTTCAACTTCATATTTATCTATAATTGAAATGATTTTCGTTTTTGCATCCTCATATTTACGAGCAGGCGGATGCGGATAAATAACATCTATGTGAAGAACTTTTCCTGTATCATCTACTACAGCTAATTTACAACCGGTTCTATATGCTGGATCTACCGCTAACACAACTTTCCCTTTCATCGGAGGTTGTAATAATAAATTACGTAAATTCTCAGAGAAAATATGAATCGCTTGTTCTTCGGCCGTTTCCATTAATTCTTTACGAATTTCTCTTTCTATTGAAGGTTGAATTAATCGCTTATATCCATCTTCCATCGCTAATTGTACATAATGCGCACTTTTAGAAGCTTCATCAAGAATCATTTTTTTATGTAAAAACTGAAGAATTTCTTCAATTGGCGTGATAACAGCAACTCTTAATACGTCTTCCTTTTCACCACGATTCATAGCTAGTACACGATGCGGCACTACTTTTTGCAACGGTTCTTCATAGCCATAATACATTTCATATATATTCTTTTCATCTTTTTCTTTATCTTTTACAGATGAAGACATAATCCCTTTTCGGAAAGTAGTATTGCGAATCCAACTACGATATGCCGCATTATCCGAAACAAGTTCCGCAATAATATCTTGCGCACCTTGCAACGCATCTTCTGCAGACGCCACTTCCTTTTCTGCATTAACAAATTCCATAGCCTTCTCTGCTGGATTTTCTTTTTTATATAATAATAGCCACTCAGCTAACGGTTCTAATCCCTTTTCTTTAGCAATTGTAGCTTTCGTTCTTCTTTTTTCTTTATATGGACGATATAAGTCTTCTACTTCTTGAAGTTTTGTTGCAGCAACAATATGACGACGCAACTCTTCGGTTAGTTTACCCTTTTCACCAATAAGACGAAGAACCTCTTCTTTCCTATCTTCTAGTTGCATCATATATTGCCATCTTTCTAAGATTGCACGAATTTGCACCTCATCAAGAGACCCTGTCCATTCTTTTCGGTAACGAGCGATAAATGGAACTGTGTTACCTTCTTCTGTTAATTGAATAACATGACGAACTTGCTTTTCTGTAAAGCCTAATTCTTTCACTAACATTTTCATTAACCCTTGTCGATTATCTACCATTTCCATATCCAACCGTAACCTCCTCTATAATAAAAAAAAGTTGCCCTGTAAAGAGAGCAACTTAAACTGCCGATTTAAAAATCTATTAGTCCTAAACTAATTTGTAACGCTTCATCTACACGACTCATCATCACTTCATCCAAATGAGTGATTTTGTCCGTTAAGCGTTGCTTATCGATTGTTCGAATCTGCTCAAGTAAAATAACAGAATCCCTCTCAAAACCGTACTTTTTCGCATCAATTTCCACATGAGTGGGTAATTTCGCTTTTTGAATCTGTGCAGTAATAGCCGCTACAATCACAGTCGGACTAAAACGATTTCCGATGTCATTTTGAATGACAAGAACCGGACGAACGCCTCCTTGCTCAGAACCAACAACTGGGGAAAGGTCTGCAAAATACACGTCGCCGCGTTTTACAATCAAAATATTACCCCCCGCTAACTAAGCGTTCTACTGTATGAGCTGCTTCATACTCTGCTAAGAAAGCTTCAGATGCAATACCAAGATTAATTTTTCCCATTTCAATGTACCCACGTCGCATTGATTCATGTTGGTAGCGTTTCTTCGTCTTATGTTGACGCAATAACAGTTGTGTTGCCTGGCAAATTAGTTCATGGCGATTCTTATTCTCTTGTTTTCCAATTCCGTCCAATTCCGTTACCATTTGCTTTGGCAACCGAACCACGATTTCAGTAGTTACACTTGATTCGGACACAAAAATACACCTCCACCGTCAACTACACACCCAAATATATATATGACACCTATTGTAATAATACCATTGTATGGAGCCTGTTGCAAAGACTTCCTTATTCCTTGCTTATGTTTTCCAATTCATAAATAAAACATTCATCTTCTTTTACTTTTTATCTCTTTCAAACAAGAAATAAAGCAATCCTTCAGTAATATTTCATTGCAACTTATATTAATAACAAGTATAAAAAGAAGCTCCCCAGCGAAAAAGAGCCTATTCTTTATTAGTGAAACTCCTCCAAATGACGAGGTGCTGAGTAATAATACCTTCTTCTATATATCGTTCAAATAATTGATTACTTCTACAACTTTACCGTGTCGTATAAATATTCTCGGTACACGGAAGCTTATCGTTGCAATAATTTCATAATTAATAGTCCCGGAATATTCAGCAACCTCGGTAGCACTAATATACTCATCACCTTGTCTCCCAATGAGTGTAACTTTCGTACCAAGTGGCACTTCACAAGGAAGATGTATCATGAATTGATCCATTGTCACTCGCCCTACAATCGGTACTCTTTCACCGTTTACAAGTACCTTAAACCCTTGCAATCTTCTAAGCCAGCCATCTCCATATCCAATTGCAACTGTCGCAATCCATTCTTCGGTTCTCGTTCGGTATGTGACATTATAACTAATCCCATCTCCTTTAATCACTTGCTTAATATGAGCAACTTTCGTGTGAAGTGACAACGCCGGTTCCAATTTAAATGGTAAAAAAGGACGTATTTCTACAGATGGGGATAATCCATACATCGCAATACCAATTCGCACCGCATTAAATGTAATCCCTTGAAACCTTAACGTTGCGGCACTATTGGCTGTATGGACAAATTTAGGATTCACTCCAAATTCTTTCAACCAACGTAACTGCTGCAAAAATGTATTATATTGCTTATCAAAGTAAGAAGTCTCAACCTCATCCGCTGTTGCAAAATGCGTATATACTCCTTCTAACTCTAAAAATGGCGCACCTTCTAAACTCTTTAAGAACCCTTTTAATTCTTTTCGTTCACGTATTCCGATTCTCCCCATACCACTATCAAAATTAATATGGAATTTCATTATTGATGAACCATCCCAGAGCTTTATCGCTTCTTCCACCCATTCTTTTTGAAAAACAGTTAATGCTACATCATTTTCAGCAGCTACATTTACATCACGGGGCGGGGAAGGACCTAATACTAAAATCGGTGCAGTAATACCAGCCCTCCGAAGCACTAAAGCTTCATCTAAAAAAGCAACTGCTAATCTTGTTGCTCCTGCTTCTAATGCAGTTTTAGCCACCGGTACATAATCGTGCCCATATGCATTCGCTTTAACTACAGCAAAAATCTCTACATCACTTGGAATGTACTCTTTAATATGTGTAACATTGTTATAGATCGCATCTAAATCCACTTCCACCCACGTGTCACGGTAAAACGGTGCTTCTTCCATAAATACACTTCCTTATACACGATATGCGAAGCTTATTCTTTTATATGCTTCTTTTATGAAATCCACCTTCAAACTAAGAAAAGACGTGGTGCACATATATCACCACGTCTAAGAAGTTTACTTCACCTGCTTCGCTGTAACCGAACGAGCAACCATCAACAACTCATTCGTCTCTAAACCTTTAGACACGAGCATATATTCTACTCCGTTATGTGACCACGTTACAGAGTCTTTCGTCAATGCACCAATCGTGAAACCAAGATCAACCGGCTCTCCACTTACACTTACCGCCGATGAGGCCTCTGCAACTTTTGACTTTTCTTGTATTAAAGTAAAGGATTTCTTGCTTCCAGTGTATGTGAGTATTGCACGCTTGCCACTGTCTGTCTTCAACTCTTCTTCCTCTTTCAAAGTCATACCTTGCGGTGTATCACGTGGATACAAAATAGCAAACGGTTTGTCTTCTTTCGCTGCCGTCTGAACATCTACTTGTGCTCTAGACATATTTTGTTTCGTATCAAATGCACCTTTATCAAACTTTGCATCAAACTTTACTTTAGTGAAATCTACTTTTACAAGGACATTTTGATCATTATCCATCAGTTTCACAGAAACTGGTGTTAAATCACTTTTATTCAGCTTAATTTCTTGTTTCGGCAACATATTTTGATGTTGATAATTTGTTTTTGTTTTAAACACATAATACTTATCTGTTTTCTCGAAAGAGAGATTTTTCTTATCTTGCAAAATATCTCTTACAAGTGATTCATATAAATAAGCCTGGCTACTATTTTGCGGCCAATCACTTTGAAAACGGAAACTCTTATTAAGTGCCGGTGTTAATACAAATACACCTTCATCATTCCTTAAAATAATTTGACTCTGATCCTTTTTCGCATTCTGCAAATTCACACGATAATACGAAGGTTCTTTATGCCAAATTTCTACATTGTACTCTTGAGGTTCATTTCCTGTTTTAATAGATAATTTCGCTTCAGCTTGATAACTCTTCATACTTTTAACTTTCGTTTCTAAATCTCTCACAACATCTTCCTGTTTCTTTTCCATACAACCCGCCAACACAAAAACGGTCAATAAACCGACAAGAACTAAAAACAGACGCCTTTTCATCACTTCAGCCCCTTTGCCCCTATAAATGAATGGAAGATATGCCTTCCTTATCGCTACCTCAAATATATGAGACAAAGATATAAAATATGCAGACTAGCGTGACGAGCTTTCCAAAACAACTTGAGCAACGGCAAATTCTTTACTATGACTAATTGATAAATGAACAATATGCTCTGTATTTGTAATGATAATCGGCTTACCTCTATCATCATTCCTTACTTCAATATCTAAAAAACTCACTTCTTTCCCGATACCGGTCCCTACCGCTTTAGAATACGCCTCTTTTGCTGCAAATCTTCCAGCTACAAATTCTGTAAGACGACTTCCTTTCAGCCCCTCGGCAACACCACGTTCTCTTTCAGTTAAAATACGTTCCATAAATTTAAGCTTTCCATCTAGCATTTTTTCAATTCGATTTAACTCAATAATATCGATTCCAATCCCTACAATCATTTCAAAATCCCCTTCTTCTATTTAGCTTTCTTCATTCATATTGTAAGAATAACAGAGAATCTTTCTGATGCAAAAGGAGTGATACTAAAAACATGCTAATACCATCCACTCGCATTTCCTTACAACCGATTATCATTTCTTTACTTCTTATACAATTAGTCATGATTATATTGAGCGACTTTTCCCTCTTTCACCTGGCAGCCCACAATGAATATATCGCTAAAGGAGAATGGTGGCGTGTCATAACTTCCTTACTTGTACACGTAGACTTACAACATTTCCTTTCTAATAGTATTTGTTTATTCGTATTTGGTTCTTCCATCGAAAAACAACTAGGACACTTTTCTTTCATCATTATTTTTTTCCTTTCTGGCATTCTCGGGAATATTTCTTCTTATATTATTATGCCTCTTGAATATATTCACGCCGGAGCATCTGGTGGTATTTTCGGATTACTAGGCGCCCAATTATTTTTATTGTATAGTCGATATTGTTCTTCAAAACCAAGAGACATCGCTATTTTTTCAATAATGATACTTATATTACTACTATTTACTTTCTTTAATCCCTCTGCCAATCCTATAAGCCATTTAACAGGACTGATCATCGGCGGCATGTGCACCCCTTTTTTAACAAAAAAAAACGATGGCGCAGAGCTTATTTAATATAGAAGCTCGCACCATCGATAATTTCCACATCTGTTTGTTTACTTAACTCTCTCATTAGTTGAAATAAAGACTCGTCCTTTTTCTTCGCCTCAATCATACAATCAATTCGCGGAACACTCCCCTTTATCTTTTTCAAAAAAGATAAGAAAGTATCTACATCAATAAAATCTGCATGTGCTCTCGGGTTTTTTCCATCTCTAGGACTGGAGATGTGCATTTTAACCGGTAACAAAGACGATTCCCACGTATGTACAACACGCGCCCAATCTTCATGCCAATCTTCCTGGTCATTATTCATCATATGATGGTGCAAATCAAACACGACTGGAATGTCTAATTTCTCACCTAAATACAATGTTTCTTCTAAAGAAAAGGTCGTGTCATCATTTTCTAATATAATCATCTCTTGAATACCTCTTGGAACAGTTGACCAATTTTCTATAAAGCGTTCTAATGCAAGCTCCTTATCTTTATAACCTCCTCCCACATGTAATACACATCGTTGCTTATGTTCAATTCCCATACCCTTTAACAATTTTTTGTGCATCTGCAATGTCTTTACAGATTGTTTGAGAATACTCTCCTCAGGTGAATTTAGTACAACAAAGTGATCTGGATGGAAGTCAATTCGCATATTCATACGAATTGCATATTCACCTAATTCTTTCAGATTTTCTTTTAACGGACGAATATAGTTCCAATCTAACAACTCCTCATGATTCGCTAAAGGAATAAGCTTGGAACTAAGTCGAAAGAAAGATATATCATGCCCTTTATTATGTTTTAATAACCGTAAGCAATTTTCCAAATTCGAATTAGCGATTCTTTCAAGTTTACGAATCGCAGCCTCTCGATCATCAATCCGCTGAAACTGTGCATATGTCATCGTTTGAGATGGAGAAGCATTCTTCAAATGTACACTCATCGCAACATACCCAAGTCTTACAAGCATATAGCACCTCATTTCTATACGAGTTACTATGTAGTATGCACAATTACAGAAATAAAAAAAGAGAATGCCAGCAAAGGGCATTCTCTTTTTTATTAAGCTTGTGGACGGCTATGATGTTTTCTTTCGCCGCGTCCATTTGAAGATCCAGGGCGACCTTCACCTTTACGACCACGGTTGCCATCACGGCTACCAGCATCACGGCTACCGCCATCACGATTACGATCACGGTTACGACCATCGCCACTTCCGCTTCCACGTCCATCACGATTGCGATCACGGTTACGACCATCGCCACCGCCGCGTCCATCACGACTACGATTACGGTTACCATCACGGTATCCACTTCCGTTACCACCGCGTTTTTTAGAACCGCCACCGCCACCTCTTGAAACAACTGGTGGTTCTGATGTTAAAGCGATCGGAGTTGTATCCGGCTCTTTTGTCATCATTTTTAAAGCAGCAGCTACTACTGTTACAGAATCATTCTCTTCTAACATTTCTTCTGCAATACGCTTGTAGTATGATAAGTTATCATTTTCAATTGTGCTTTGAAGTTTTTCAGCGATTAAACGTTGTTGACCTTCTAACGCCTCGTCAAGTGTCGGTGCGTCCATACGATCAACTTTACGTTTTGTTGTACGCTCGATATTTTTTAATTGTCCTGATTCACGTGGTGTTACAAATAACATTGCAATACCTTTTTTACCGGCACGGCCAGTACGACCGATACGGTGAACGTATGATTCTGGATCTTGTGGGATATCGAAGTTGTATACGTGTGTTACGCCTGAAATATCAAGACCACGTGCAGCAACGTCTGTTGCAACAAGAACTTCAATAGTACCTTCTTTAAATTTACGTAATACAGACATACGCTTCGCTTGTGTTAAGTCACCGTGAATACCTTCTGCTGCATAACCACGTAAGTTTAATGCTTCTGATAATTCATCAACACGACGCTTTGTACGACCGAATATGATTGCAAGCTCTGGAGATTGAATATCTAGTAAGCGTGTTAACACGTCAAACTTTTTCTTTTCTTGCACTTCTAAATAGAACTGCTGAATGTTTGGCATTGTTACTTCTTTTGCTTTTACTTTAATGTGTTGAGGCTCAGTCATGAAACGCTCAGCAATACGACGGATTGGATCTGGCATTGTCGCTGAGAATAATAATGTTTGATGTGTTTCTGGCACATCTGTTAAAATCGCTTCAATATCTTCAATGAAGCCCATGTTTAACATTTCATCCGCTTCGTCAAGAACAACAGTCTCTACGTTTTGTAAGCGAAGTGTTTTACGGTTGATATGATCTAAAATACGACCCGGCGTACCTACAATAATGTGTGGGTGTTTTTTTAGAGCACGAATTTGGCGGTTAATATCTTGACCACCATAAATTGGTAGAATACGAACACGTTTATGTTTACCAATTTTGTATAGCTCTTCTCCAACTTGAATTGCTAATTCACGCGTTGGCGCGATAACAATACCTTGAACTGCTTCTTTATTTGTATCCACTTTATCTAATAGTGGTAATCCGAATGCTGCTGTTTTCCCTGTACCTGTTTGCGCTTGCCCAATAATATCCTTACCTTGCAATGCATGTGGAATTGTTTCAGCTTGAATCGGCGTAGCCTCTTCAAAGCCCATACTTTCAACAGATTGTAGTAAAGACTCACTTAATCCTAGTTCTCGAAATGTTGTCAATGTTACTTCTCCTTTTCTATCCTATACTTATCATTTAAAAAAAGGCGTTTTCCGAACTTGCGGAAAAGCCATTTTCCTGAATACTTACGTATATAACCGGGCGTATATTCTTCACGAAAATACTTCTAAACGTTATTACACTTTATCAATTATAAGTTTTGTAGGTGTAAAAAGCAAACCCCAACTGTTACCTTATTTCATATTCAGAGCTTTTTTCTTTACTTTTATTTTTTTATCGTTTACTGTAAGCGCTTATTATAAGTTTCCACTATTTTCGTGGCTATCATCCCTATTTATATACACCAATTATTTCAACATCGTAATTACTTCTTCTAATTTCATGCCGCGAGATGCTTTTACTAATACAACATCTTTCGTACCGACTACTGCTTGCAACTCTTTTATTAACTCTTCTTTACTATCATACGCTTTTACACGGTCTTTAGGGAAATTAATTTTTGCACCTTCAGCAATTTGAGCCCCTAATTTACCATATGTGAATACATATGAAATTTTTGCTGGATCAATTAATTTACCTACTTCATAATGAAATTGCACTTCTTGATTTCCAAGTTCTAACATATCACCAAGCACAACAATTTTTTTAGCAAATCCATCTAAACCATTCATTAGGTGGAACGCAGCTTCCATAGCTGTTGGACTAGCATTATAAGCATCATTGATAATTGTTAAACCACTATCTGTTTTTACAATTTCCATACGCATACCTGTCATTTGAAGTGTTACTAAACCTTGTTTCATTTCTTCCCACGTTACACCAAAATGTTTTGCAATTGCCATTGAAGCAAGCGTATTATATACATTATGCTTTCCTAGTACTGGCAAATAGAATGACGAAGTTTCATCCCTGTTCATCTTAAAGTGTGTCCCAGTAGCCTGCAATGTTACAGTAGTTGGATAGTAATCATTTGCTCTCGCATCACCAAATGTAACTGTTTCAGCTGCTAAATTCATTTCTGGAACACGATTCGTTAATAGCGGCTCATCTCCATTATATACGAACACGCCACCCTTTTGTAAACCTGTAACAATTTCTAACTTCGCTTCAGCAATCGCCTCACGAGAGCCTAAATCCATTAAGTGCGCCTCACCAATGTTCGTGATAATAGCTGCATTAGGGCGAGCTAACTTAGATAGAAATTCAATTTCTCCTCGGCTTGACATGCCCATTTCTAATACAGCTACTTCTGTATTTTCCTCTAAATTTAAAATAGTAAGAGGTAAACCGATGTGGTTGTTGAAATTACCTTCTGTTTTTTGAACTTTAAATTTAGTCGCAAGAATACTTGTTACAATATCTTTCGTAGATGTTTTACCATTACTACCCGTTACACCAATAACTTTTACATCCAATTGATCACGATAGTTTTTCGCTAACATTTGCAATGCTGCTAGTGTATCTTCTACAAAAATAACCGGAAGATTTTCAGGTGGGTTTTCTACATCTTTCATCCATAATGTAGCAATCGCCCCATTTTCAACAGCTTTGTCTACAAAAGCATGTCCATCGAAACGTTCACCTTGAATTGGAACATATAAATTTCCATTTTCAATTTTCCTCGTATCAATAGACACTCCTTGTATAGTAATTCCCTCATACCGCTCTGCTAATCCAGTACCATTTATCATCTGCTCTACTTGTTTTAACGTTCGATTTATCATGAAAACACTCCTTACATAGAGGAAGCACTATTCCTTCGAATAGTGCTTCCTCCTTTTTTGTTAGATTGTATATTTAATTTTTTGTTTTTCTTCGTGACGCTCAATCGCTAAGCGAATTAGCTCTTCAATTAATTCCGGATACGGTAACCCTGTATGTTGCCATAATAGAGGGAACATACTAAACGGCGTGAATCCTGGCATTGTGTTTACTTCGTTAATATATACTTCTCCATCTTTCGTTAAGAAGAAATCAGCTCGTGTTAAGCCCGAACCATCTAATGATTGGAATGCGATAATTGCATCTCGCTTAATTATATTAGACTCTTCCTCTGTCATTTCAGCTGGAATAATTAACGCTGTATCACCATCGATGTATTTCGATTTGTAATCATAAAAATCTTTTTTCGGTACAATTTCACCTACAACTGAACATTTCGGCTCATCATTACCTAATACACCAACTTCTACTTCACGACCTACAATATTTTCTTCTACAATAATTTTACGGTCAAATTGGAATGCCTCTTCGAATGCATTCTCAAGCTCTTCACGATCATTACACTTATTAATACCAACACTTGAACCAAGATTTGCTGGTTTTACGAAGCAAGGATATCCTAATACTTCTTCTACTTTTTCATACGCTGTTTCACGATCTTTTTCCCATGCGCTACGAATGAAAGATGCATATTTCGCTTGTTTCAATCCAGCTTCTGCAAAGATATTTTTCATAACAACTTTATCCATACCAGCAGATGATGCTAATACACCGTTACCTACATATGGAATGTTTAGTAATTCTAATAACCCTTGTACTGTTCCATCTTCACCATTCGGTCCATGTAATAATGGGAAAATAACATCAATTGCATCTTCTTGTTTAGAAGTTGCAGTTGGGATAATTTCTGTACTTAATGATACAGGAGAGATTGTATTCTCTTCCCCACTCATTTGTAATGCCTCAACATTTTTTACTTCGCCTTCAATACGCTCTCCACGCATCCATTGGCCTTGTTCTGTAATATAAATTGGATGAATCTCGAATTTATCTTGATTTAATGCTTTAATAGCAGCAAGAGCCGTTTGTAACGAAACTTGATGCTCAGCTGATTTTCCACCGTATAATAAACCTAATTTAATTTTTGTCACTGAAATCACCCTAACCAATTGTTTTCATTTTTCTATTTTAGCACTTTTTATAAAAATAGGTAGTTCCTATTTGAAATAAAATGTAACTTCCACAAATAATTAAAAGACACCACTTATTGGTTTTCTACACTTTTTCTCTTTAATTTCTACACACCTAAACAAAATTAAACTTTAAAGCAAAATTGCTATCTAATCTAGTTATGTACCTAAAATATGTAGAAATCCACTTTGTGTGTATGTCATCTATATTACCCTACCATTTGTGGAGGGTGAAAAAACATTGATTAAAGTTTCATTTTATTAAGAAGACTGTTTTGTAGGCGTATCTTTTTGCCTCTGCTCAACAAGACGATCTAAAGAAACATATACAAAGCCTGCAACTACACACCCTACACTTAAAATTGTAAATAAGTAGTGACCAAGCAAACGATCCAATAGAAAACCACCAAGAAGTGGACCGAATGCACTTCCTGTAATCCACTGCAAACTCGCCGCCCCCATATAGGTTCCTCTCAAATGCTCAGGGGCCAAATTCGCTACAAACGTCATCTGTACAGGCGACATAATCATCTCGCCTAACGTATATATGGCATAAACAAACATTAACGTCATTAAAATAATTGTAGCATTTGTATCATATTCTCCAAACCACTTCGGTAACCATCCTATAAAAAACAAACCAATTCCGAACAAACACGCACCGTATAGCATCGTCTTTCCAACAGGTTTATCTGTCGCCCATTTTGAAATTTGAAATTGAAATAAAACAACTAATAGACCATTTAATGCCATTAAATATGGGTATGGATTGTTGACTCCAAAAATATCCTTCATTTCGTTATCAAAGTGAAGCGGTAACATGCCTTCTGTTTGAGAAAACCCCATAGAAATAATAATCCCCGCTAACAAATAAATCATTAACGCCTTATCTCTCATTAAAATTTTCCAAACTGCTCCGGATTCCTTCTCTTTATTTTTTTCCGTCATATCCGTAATTTTTGGCATTGTTTCTTTAATAAGTACTAACACTAGTAGCGCATAAAACAACATAGCGGATGAAGCAATAATAAACACGAGGTTCTTTGATAAAACAACTACTGATGCTCCCATTATCGGTCCAATTGCAGCACCAATATTGTGTCCCATTCGCAATAAACCATATGCTTCTGTTCTTTTTTCTGGCGCCGTCACATCTGCAACCATCGCTGATGCTGCTGGATGAAATAAAGAATTACTTAACCCTAAAAAAATAGATAAAATAGCGTATGGAATAAATCCTTCGATAAATAAAAAACCGAGCATTAATAACGCATTACTCGCCATTGAAAATATCATAATTGGCTTTCTTCCATATATATCAGCTATTCTTCCGCCTATAAGCGAGCCAAAGCTTGCAGCAATTGGAGAAAGCGCCATAATAATCCCAACTTGTAATAAAGAATCTACCTTATCTTTTAAATATAGTGCAAAAAAAGGCATTAACATCATCATCGCAATTCCGTTCAAAGTCTCACCGATAAATCGAATCCATACGTTACGATCCATCTCTCTTAGCTCACGCCATGTATTTTTCACATTTTCACCCCTTTAGTTCGCCAACAATTATCTTATAATACATTCAGAAAAATGTAAATTTTCAAAATAAAAATCCATCCTAACAGAATTAGAAT
The DNA here is from genome assembly GCF_038004785.1 of Bacillus sp. FSL R5-0709. Classification (NCBI taxonomy): domain Bacteria; kingdom Bacillati; phylum Bacillota; class Bacilli; order Caryophanales; family Bacillaceae; genus Bacillus; species Bacillus sp. FSL R5-0709. Next base: position 234,402 of record NZ_JBBORT010000001.1, on the reverse strand, counting down.
GGATTTTTCCATTTATAAATTTGCTACATCTTCTTCTTTTTTACTATTATTTAAAACACTACGCTTTCTACTATAGGCGAAATAAACTACTATACCGATAACCATCCAAACACCAAAACTAATCCAAGCTGTCGCTGATAATTGAAGCATCAAATATAAGCAAAAGATAACTGTTAATGCTGGTAAAAATGGTACGAGCGGCGCCTTAAACGCCCTTGGTAAATCAGGATGAGTTCGTCTCATCACAATGACAGCAACAGCTACAAGTGCAAATGCTGACAAAGTTCCCATATTTACAAGATGTGCTAAAACATTTAAATCTATTAATCCTGAAATAAGTGCTGCAATAATACCTGTTGTCCATGTATTTAAAAATGGTGTTTTAAATTTCGGATGAACTTTAGCAAGACGCTTCGGTAACAATCCATCTCTGCTCATTGCATATGAAACACGAACTTGCCCATACATCATAACTAGCATTACAGTTGTAATTCCTGTAATTGCTCCTACTGATATCACTCCCGCCAAACTATCTTGTCCAATAAATTGAAGTGCGAAAGCAACTGGATCTGATATATTCAACTGACCGTATGGAACAATCCCTGTCAAAATAAGTGAAACAACAATGTAAAGAACCGTACAAACTAGTAACGATGCAATAATTCCAATCGGCAAATCGCGTTGTGGGCGCTTCACTTCTTCTGCGGCTGTTGATACAGCATCAAATCCAATGAATGCGAAGAAAACTGTAGCTGCTCCAGCCATTACACCATCTAACCCAAATGGCATAAAAGGTGTCCAATTTTCAGGTTTTACATAATTAAATCCGGCGAAGATAAAAATGAGAACAACTGCTAGTTTAATAAATACCATTATATTATTTACACGTGCACTTTCACGAACACCTCTAGATAAAAGAACCGTCATAACTAGAATAATTAGAACTGCAGGTAAATCAATTATTCCACCCTTTCCAGTACCAGGGGCCGAGGAGAGAATGGTCGGAATATGAATCCCAAATCCCTTTAATAACGATTGAAAATACGCTGACCATCCATTAGCTACAGCAGATGTGGCTAATAAATACTCGAGCATTAAATCCCATCCAATTAAGAATGCAAATACTTCTCCCATCGTCGCATACGTGTACGTGTAAACACTCCCTGAGACAGGAACTGAAGAAGCAAATTCAGCGTAACAAAATGCAGCAAAGGCACAAGCTAATGCAGCTATAGCAAATGATAATATAATAGCTGGTCCAGAATGTTTCGCTGCTACAACGCCAGTAAGAACAAAAATACCAGTTCCAACAATTGCTCCGATTCCAAGCATTGTTAAATCAAGTGCCCCTAACGTTCTCGATAATGTCTTTTGTTTACTTTCTTGCAGTAACGTTGAAATTGGCTTCTTTTGAAAAATTTGCTTCATGCTGTGCTCCTCCACGATTTTAGTTTTCTGAAAATTTAATTTACTTTTTCATTTTACCCACGGCATGTTTTTTAGTCAATACTTTTGTCGAAATAAACAGAAAACTATCGAGATACATACTATACTCTTATCATCCTTTCGATAAAAAGATTCAGACAATCATATCTATATATATTTTCATAACTTTTTTTGGTATTATTATACATGTCGATTCCATAAAAGAGGCATGCTCCCGTAGTGAGCATGCCTCTTTTTACTTATTTCACAGTATATGAACCCTCTTCAATCCAGCTATACATATATTTTTCATCTTCCGTCTCATGTGCTTGTTTTACAATACGAAGCGGACGGAATGTATCTATCATAACGGCCAGTTCAAGTGTCTCTTTCTTCCCTATACTCGCTTCTGTTTTCCCTGGATGTGGCCCATGCGGGATCCCGCTTGGATGAAGCGTAATAGAACCTTCTTCTACACCTTTTCGGCTCATAAAGTTACCTTCTACATAGTACAGTACTTCATCACTATTCACATTACTATGATAATATGGTGCCGGAATAGATTCTGGATGATAATCGTATAAACGCGGTACGAAAGAGCAAATGACGAAATTATGCCCTTCGAATGTTTGATGTACTGGTGGTGGCTGATGAATACGACCTGTAATTGGCTCAAAATCCTCCACATTAAAGACCCACGGATATAAATAACCATCCCACCCAACAACATCTAACGGATGGTGCCCTAACACATGCTTGTGCATATAACCTCTCGACTTTGTCATTACGACAAACTCACCTTTGTCATCATATGTCTCCAATTTTTCCGGGCCACGAATATCCCTTTCACAAAACGGACTATGTTCTAACAATTGCCCATATTCATTGCGATAGCGACTTGGTGTTGTAATTTGGCTATTTGCCTCTACAACAAGAAACTTAGTCTCTCCCTCATCTGGAATAACACGATAAATCGTTCCAATTGGAATTGTTACATAATCACCTTTTCTATAGTGAATCGTTCCAAACATCGTTTCAATTTTTCCTGTTCCATAATGAACAAATAACATTTCATCGCCATCACCATTACGGTAAAAATAATCCATTTTTTCTGTTGGACTCACTACTCCAATTAATAAATCCTCATTCCCAAGCATAAAGTTTCTTCCGCTTACTGCATCACCAGTTTTTTTATTTTCTTTCGTACGGAAGTGGCGATGAGCAAGAAGGGCATCCTCTTCATACTGTAACTGACAAGAATGCGATAATGCCGCGTGCCCTACTTCTGTTGGCATATAATGATGATACAAAATAGACTGGGTACCAGAGAAACCTTTTGTCCCCATTACCTGCTCACGATAAAGCGATCCATCTTTTTTACGAAATTGTACATGTCGTTTATGAGGTAGCTCCCCCATGTGACGATAAAACATGCCCATCACCTGCTTTCATGTCTTTTTTGACCGTATTACGTAACGTACCTAAACCAGTAATCGACAGCTCTACAACATCTCCATCTTGTAGCCACTCTTCTGTACCAAGTTCTAAAATACATCCTGTTCCTACTGTCCCGGAACCAATCACATCTCCTGGATATAACGTAACGTCTTCCGAAGCACGTTCAATCATTTCAGCAAATGTATAGTAAATATCTTGGAAGTTTCCCTTTGATAATATCTTTCCATTTACATGAGCAGTCATCTCTAAATCATAACGATCACCATTACGATAAACGTCTAATTCCTCTTTCGTAACGAGATACGCTCCTAATGAAGTTGCAAAATCTTTTCCTTTCGCTGGACCGAGTCCCACTTTCATTTCTGTTGCTTGTAAGTCCCTTGCACTCCAGTCGTTCATAATGCAGTAACCAAAAATATATTCCTCTGCTTGTTCACGAGAAATGTTTCGTCCTTCTTTCCCAATTACGCAAGCAATCTCTAACTCATAATCAAGCTTTTTAGACTTCTTCGGACCAATAACAAAATCATCTGGTCCAATAACAGCACGGTGGTTCGTAAAATAAAAAACCGGGATATCATACCATTCAGGTACAACATCTAGCCCTCTTCGTCCGCGAGCTGTTTTTACATGCTGCTCAAATGCATAAAAATCTCGAATGCTACTCGGATTAGGAATTGCCGCTGCAAATTGAACTTCCTCTAAGGAATATATACCCTTTGCAGGATTCTTAATATTACGCAATACTTCTACATACTCATCTGCTTTCTCTAAAAAGGCGAACATAGAAGAAGGTAATTGTCCATCACTCGCAAGATTCATATCGATTACTTTGTCACCTTCAAGCCATCCAGCTCGCATTTCTTTCGATGGGAGACGAAATGTAACAAATTTCATCGTGATTCCTCCCTATGAAAATGAAATTTCCACCAACAAAGGAACTCTTGCTGGTGGATACAAATTTTATAAATTTCCGCGACGCTCTTGTTCTCTTTCAATTGATTCGAATAACGCTTTAAAGTTCCCTTCGCCAAATCCACGAGAACCTTTACGTTGGATGATTTCAATAAATAGAGTTGGACGATCTACAATTGGTTTCGTAAAGATTTGTAATAAATAACCTTCTTCGTCACGGTCTACTAGAATCTTCAATTCTTTTAATCTATCAATTTCTTCATCAATTTTTCCAACACGTGCAGTTAACTCATCGTAATACGTATCTGGCGTATCTAAAAACTCCACGCCATTCGCACGAAGCACTTCAATTGTTTTTACAATGTCACTTGTTAATAAAGCAAGATGCTGTACACCCGCTCCGTTATAGAACTCTAGATATTCTTGAATTTGTGACTTTCTTTTTCCGTCTGCTGGTTCATTAATTGGAAACTTAATACGGCTTCCATTCGTCATAACTTTTGACATTAATGCCGAATACTCTGTGCTAATATCGTCATCATCAAAGTGAATCATTTGTTTAAATCCCATGACGTTCTCATAATAACTAACCCATTCTTCCATTTTCTCAACGTTACCAACGACATGGTCTACAGCAATTAAACCGGATTCTTCAAATGGAATATTGAACTCTACCTTTTGAAATCCTGGCATGAATGTTCCTTTATAATTTTTACGCTCTACAAGCGTATGAATTGTATCACCATACGTACCAATAACCGCTTTCTTCAAGGTACCTTCCTCATCTGTTAACTCTTCAGGAGGAGCAATCGCAACAGCGCCACGTTTTACAGCTTCAGAGTATGCTTTATCAACATCATCAACAAGTAAAGCCACATCCTTCACTCCATCACCATGAGTCTTTACAAAATCTGCAATACGACTATCACTACTTAAAGCTCCAGACACAACAAAACGCATATTTTTTTGCACAAGAACATAAGATACCTTTTCACGGTTTCCTGTTTCTAATCCAGAATAAGCTACAATTTTGAATCCAAACGCTCTCGCAAGATAATAACTTGATTGCTTTGCATTCCCTACGTAAAATTCCAAATGATCTACATCACGTACCGGAAAAAAGTCCTCCATTTGTGCAGCTAGCGTATCCATAGATTTTTGTTTCATAATATCTTCATCCCCCTGTAAATAGATTAAATGGTCCATACTTAAAACCAACCGAAAACGCTTCCAACATCAATTAATAGAAATTAGTTAGCAAGCTAACAATTTCCGACCTTTAAAATTTTCTATCTTTTCTGTCAAATTCCTCTTTTTTTCTTACATATAAAATTCGACTTTTTTCTCTTTAAAGTAAGGGGAAAATATTAATACTTGAAGGTATATATGAGAGGAAAACAAAAAAGACTCCAACATATTAACTACTTACTAATACGTTAGAGTCTTTATTTTTTTTGAATGATTGTATTTATATTTTTCATACTAATATATTTGCAAGGAATAGAATAAATGATGTTAATATTACCGCTCCGCCTAATGATCCTAATAAATCTGTTTTTGTTACTTGTAACACTTGTTCACTGTTCATATTCCTCATTCTCCTTTCATTTTGTACAATTTAAAACTTTTATTATACTAATACGCTTGATAGAAATACGATTAATGCTGTTAATACTACTGCTCCGCTTGCTGATCCTAAGAAATCACCTTTTGTTACTTGTAATACTTGCTCTTTCATATCTTTCATTCTCCCTTCATTTATCTTTTGTTACAAAACTTCTATTATACTAATACGCTTGATAGAAATACGATTAATGCTGTTAATACTACCGCTCCACTTGCTGATCCTACGAAGTCACCTTTTGTTACTTGTAATACTTGCTCTTTCATATCTTTCATTCTCCCTTCATTTATCTTTTGTTACAAAACTTCTATTATACTAATACGCTTGATAGAAATACGATTAATGCTGTTAATACTACCGCTCCACTTGCTGATCCTACGAAGTCACCTTTTGTCACTTTTAATACTTGCTCGTTGTTCATAATTTTCATTCTCCCTTCTCTTATTTTTGTTACAAAACTTCTATTATACTAATACGCTTGATAGAAATACGATTAATGCTGTTAATACTACTGCTCCGCTTGCTGATCCTAAGAAGTCACCTTTTGTTACGTTTAATACTTGCTCGTTGTTCATATCATTCATTCTCCTTTTTTATAAGTTATCTATATGTAATTACTAAGAAATGATTAGTTCATAGTTTTCATGTTAACGTTACATTGAAATTAATTACGTAACGTTTGTAACATTAATGTAACATAACTATTATTACGTTGCAATATAATTACGTAAATTTTATTACACTTTTTTTACGTTTTTTTAAATAAACACTCAAAAACCTTGTTTTAATGCGTTTTCTACTACAATCACATTTGTAACACTAGTGTAACATTAAGGTCATAAAGCGAAATATAATATTATTCATCTCTATTTTGTTAAAAACCAAAGTGAAACTTTAATCAACGAGAGTTCCATTCCCTACTAATTATTCCCCTCACCAATCGCACTTTTACTAGAAATTACTGCGGGATAAAATACTATCTTTCCAAGATAAGTTTATATGTTTCCTCTATATAACTATGTATAATGGAAACAAAGAGGTGGTCATTTTGAAATTAATCGCACTAGATATGGATGGTACACTACTATCATCTAATCTTGAAATCTCCAAAGAGAACTTACAAGCTATCCAAACCGCAAAAGAGGCTGGTCATATTGTAATGATTTGTTCTGGCCGCGCGAAAGAGGATGCTTTGAAATTATTGGAAGAATATAAACTATCTCTTCCAGTTGGAGCAAGCAATGGGGCAATTGTTTATGTGGACGGAAAAGTAATTAACTCGCGTTGTTTACAAAATGATAAAGTATACAAGCTTGCAAAATTACTAGAATCTGAAGGTTTTCCATATAAGTTGTACACAAATAAAGGGGTTTATTCTCCTTATACATGGCAAGGTCAAGTTATGCAGGCATTCGAAGAAAATAAACATACACTAGATGTTACACTTGAGGAACTTGAAAGAATTACAGAAAAACAAAAGAAATCTAACTTAATTACTGATTTCCAAAAAATAGAAGATGTCGTAAATAATCCAGAATTAGAAATATCTAAATTCTTCATTTTAACATTTAATGCTGCTCATCGTTCACAGCTATTACAAACTTTACAAGAAGATACGGACATTTCAGTTACGGCATCAGCTCCTACTAATGTAGAAATTATGGATAAGCATGGTCATAAGGGCAATGGTTTGCAAGAAATGGCAGCTTATTTCAATATACCAATTGAAGATACTGTTGCAATCGGTGACAACTTTAATGATGTGCCAATGCTACAAGTAGCCGGCTTATCAGTTGCAATGGGAAATGCTGAAGAAGACGTAAAAAAATTATGTGACGTTGTTACATTAACAAATAATGAAAACGGTGTTGCTCATGCAATTGAGCAATTTGTATTAAAACAAACTTCATCTAGTAAATAAAGTGAAACTTTAATCAGAGGTGGGGTTCCTCTGATTATTAGTTGAACCAATCGGGCTTTTACGGGCAGTTAATGCGGGGTAAAAAAAGGACTCTTTCACATTTTGAAAGAGTCCTTTTCTTTTACACATGATGACAAGCAACAAAATGATCTTCACCCACATTACGGAATTCTGGTACATTCGTTTTACAAATATCTGTAGCAACGGGGCAACGTGTATGAAAACGGCAACCTGATGGTGGATTTGCAGGACTTGGAATATCCCCTTCTAGAATAATCCGTTCTCGCTTAACCGTTGGATCCGGTATTGGCACTGCTGATAACAATGCTTTTGTATATGGATGAAGCGGATTCGCAAATAACTCATCACGTGGTGCTGTTTCCACAATAGTTCCTAAATACATAATTCCAATTTTCGTACATAAGTGCTCCACAACACTTAAATCATGTGAAATGAATAAATAGGATAATCCCTTTTTCTCCTGTAATTCACTAAACAAATTAATGATTTGCGCTTGAATAGATACATCTAATGCCGCAACAGGCTCATCAGCTACAATAAATTCTGGATCTAATACCATCGCCCTTGCAATAACGATACGTTGACGTTGCCCACCGGAAAACTCATGAGGGTACCGGTCAATATGATACGGCGCTAAACCACATAACTCCAATACTTCTATCACCTTTTCACGGACATTTTCTTTCGTCGCTAGTCCGTGAGCCAACATTGGCTCACCAAGCGCTTCTCCAATTCTCATTCTAGGATTTAATGAGCTAAATGGATCTTGGAACACGAGCTGCATATTAGGACGGTGCTTTCTCAATTCCTCCTTGGATAAGGAATGAACATCGTGCCCTTTAAACTTTACTTCCCCCTCCGTTTTTTGGACGAGACGTAAAATTGTTTTTCCTATAGTTGTTTTTCCACTTCCTGATTCTCCAACGAGGCCGAACACTTCACCTTTATTAATAGTAAAACTTACTCCATCAACTGCCTTTACATGTCCAATTGTTCTACTAAATATGCCGCCTTTAATTGGAAAATACGTCTTTAAGTTTTTCACTTCTAATAATGGTTCACTCATTGCCCAGCACGCTCCTCATATAACCAACAAGCTACTTTATGATCCTCGTCATGCACATTAAGATTTGGCGCTTCATTTTTGCATATTTCCATGCAATGTTCACAGCGGCCACTAAAGTAGCAAAACTCATCTAAGCCAACTAAATTTGGAACTTGCCCTGGAATAGAATAAAGTTTATCTGTTCGTTTCCCCATTACTGGTTTTGATTTTAGCAGCCCTTGCGTATATGGATGTTTCGGATTTTGAAATATCTCTAGTACCGGTGCCTCTTCAATAACTTTTCCACCATACATAACGACAACATAATCGGCCATTTCTGCTACAACACCTAGATCATGTGTAATTAATAAAATGGACGTTTTAAATTCCTCTTTTACTTGTCTTAGTAAGTCTAATATTTGCGCTTGAATCGTAACGTCTAGAGCTGTTGTCGGTTCATCTGCAATTAATAACTTTGGATTACAACTAAGTGCAATAGCAATCATAATACGTTGTAACATACCACCGCTTAATTCGTGCGGATAAGAATGGACAATTTCATCAGCACGAGCAATACCAACTTTACGAATTAATTCAATTGCTTTTTTGTATGCTTCGTTTTTGCTAAGTAGTTCATGCTCTCTTAACGTCTCAACAATTTGCTCTCCAACAGTAAAGACCGGATTAAGTGATGTCATCGGTTCCTGGAAAATCATCGCGATATCATTTCCTCTTAAACTACGAAGTTCTTTCTCTTTCATTCCTAAAAGACTTTTTCCTTCATAAAGAATATCACCACCAACGATGCCGCCAGATTCAGCAATAAGTCCCATAATAGATAAAGCCGTTACACTTTTCCCGCAACCTGATTCGCCTACTACACAAACTGTTTCACCTTCTCGAACTGAAAAGCTAACATGATTGACAGCCTTTACTGTACCTTCTTCCGTCTGAAAGTGTGTTTGTAAATCCTTTAGCTCTACTACTGCTCTACTCATGCTTTCTCACCTACCGCTTCATCTTTGGATCTAATGCATCACGAAGTGCATCGCCAAGTATATTAATTGATACAACTGTTATAAAGATTGCAAAACCAGGCGGGATCCATAACCACGGACGCTTTTGGAAATCGATTAATGAGTTTGCTGCACTAATCATATTTCCCCACGATGGTGTAGGCGGGACAACGCCAAGTCCTAGGTAACTTAGTGCAGACTCTCCTAAAATAGAACCTGCAACACCTAATGTGGATACAACAATTAATATCGGCAGAACATTTGGGATTAAATGATATACAATTTTCCGGTAATCGTTTATCCCGAGTACATCAGCAGCTTGCATAAACGATTGTTCTCGCAGCGATAAAATTTGACCTCGTACGAGGCGTGCAAGTCCTGGCCAACCTACTAAACTTAAAATGATCATAATGACATAAAGACGATAATCAGATGGTACTTTCCATTCTGATAAAATAGCTCCCATTATAATAAGTAACGGTAATCCTGGCATCGACATTAAAATATCCGCGAGACGCATTATAATATTATCGACGATACCACGGTAGAAACCTGCAATCGCTCCTAATAAAGCACCTAGTATAACGGATAACACCATTGAGGCTAAGCCAATTGTTAATGAAATCCGTCCTGCTTGCATAAGCCTCGTTAAAATGTCTCTTCCTAATTGATCTGTGCCAAGCCAATGAGAAAAACTAGGTGGTTTGTTAATTAACGTAACTTGTATTTTTCCTGATGCATACGGTGAAAAGAATGGACCAATAAAACAAAATAAAAACATAAAAACTAATGCGTAAAATCCTATAAGTGCCATTTTATTTTTCTTTATCCTTTTAAAAGCTTGCCTCCACGGCGACGATCCATTCCTTCTTTTCTTTTTTTCTTTTTTTTCCGTAGTTGCTGTAACAGTTTCCATCTCTTCCCCCCCCTTACTTCAACCGAATACGTGGATCAACAACTGCATATACAATATCCGCTAAAAAGTTTGAAACAATTGTCAAACACGAAAGAAACATCGTAAATGCCATTAATACCGTATAATCACGAAAATTAAGTGCTTCTAATTGAATATTACCGATACCTGGCCAGTTGAAAATTTGTTCTATAATAATTGCCCCTGAAAACAACCCTGGTAATTCAAATGCAAGCAATGTAATAGCCGGCAAAATTGCATTTTTTAATGCATGTTTATAAATAACGGTCTTCTCCTTTAAACCTTTTGCTCGAGCCGTTCGAATGTAATCTTGCCGTACAACCTCTAACATACTCGTTCTAAAATAACGAGTTAATGAGCCAACTCCAAGAAGAGTTAAAATAAATACGGGTAAAACCATATGCTTTGCAACTTCTATTCCGTAAGCAAGCCCAGTTGAATTACTCCCAACATCAATCATCCCGCCTATCGGTAACAGCTTAAAGTCAACCGCAAACACTTTAATTAAAAACAAACCGATAAAGAATGAAGGAAATGACATCGCTGCAAATACACCAATTGTTACAAGCTTATCGAATAAAGAATGTTGCTTTGTCGCTGAAAATACACCGATAATAAGTGCAATTAGCCAAATAAAGAACAATGCAATAATCGCAACAATAAACGAATTCCATATAAATTTATTTAATAATGACGTTACAGATTCTTGATATTGAAGAGAAAAACCAAAGTCCCCCTGCAATGCATTACCTAGCCAGTGAAAATATCGCTCAACAATTGGTTTATTCAATCCATACAATTCCCTAAGTTCAGCTGCTCTTTCCGGTGTAATCTTCGGGTTTGAATCAATATAATCTCCTGGAAGAAGTGCGAACAGGAAGAAGATAATAATCGATGTCCCCAACAGTGTAGGAATCATTTGTAACAGCCTACGAATGATATATGTTTTCACCCTTTTTCTCTCCAATCTTATGCTTAAAATAGAAGAACATTTTTTCAAAGCGGCACACTACTTGCCGAATGAAAAAATGTCTTCTACTTATACATTCTTCTCGTTATTTTTCGATAGATAGAGCTGGTAAGTTTGCACTAATACTATTGTATTTTTCAGGGTCAATTCCTTTTATATTCCCGTTATAACCAGTAATTGTTCTACGATAGTTTAATAGAATTACTGGTGGATCATCACTTAATTCTTTATACAGTTCTTTATAGATTGGTTTACGTTTTTCAATATCTACCGTTTCAATACCCTTTTGAATTAACTCATCTACTTTTGTATTTTTATAACCAAGACTCTTCTCATTGACACCCGACAAATATTCACCAGCTGTTTCACTCGGATCACTTGTAATTGGTGTCGAAACAGAAGCTAAATCATAATCACCTTTGTTTACCTTCGAAAGCATAGTATTAAAGTCCATAAATTCAGGGTTAAATTCTACACCTATTTCTTTATAATTCTCTTTTGCAATCGGAATTAATAAATCGCTATCTTTAGCCGAACTTGGGCCGAAATAAGAAAGCTTTAATTTTTGACCATCTTTTTCACGAATTCCATCCGAACCAACTTTCCATCCTGCTTCATCTAATAATTTTTTCGCTTTTTCTTTGTCGTATTCATATTTATTAACTCCTTCTTCCGTATAAGCCCAAGAAGTTGGATGAATTGGTACATTAGCTACCGTACCGTATCCTTTCAATGCTGTATCAACATATTTTTTACGATCTAATCCGTAAATAAGTGCTTGACGAACCTTTTTATCCTTTAAGTACGGCTTATTATTATTCATATAAATATAGCTAAATGACGCTGCTGTTTCGATTTGGATATTTGCAAATTCTAAAGCCTTAGCCTGTTCAAGAACTTCGTCACCAGTACCTAGGCCAGTGTAGTCAACCTCACCTGTTTGGAATAATTGAAGCTTCGTATCACCAGAAGTAATTTTATAAATGAAGTTTGGAATTTTTGGTTTACCCGCATAATAATTTTCATTTGCTACAAATCGCACTTCTTGCCCTGGGATATACTTTTCAAATTTATATGGACCCGCAGCTATCGGTTTTTCATATAACGCTTTTAAGTAATCTAAGCTTGTATTTTGTTTGTAATCTTTTCCATAATAAGCTTTTGATAATACCTCTCCACCTAAGGCTGTTAGTGCCTGTGAATTAACTTTTTTAGTTGTAATTTTAATTGTCTGTGGATCAACAACTTGAATTCCTTCAATAGAAGTTGCTTTTCCTTCTTTATATTCTTTACCACCTTTAACAGCATATTGAGAAATGTCTTTGTCACCCTCATATGCCTTATCATGTAAAAGCGTCAATGTGAACGCTACATCATCTGCTGTTAATGGTGAACCATCGCTAAATTTCAAATCTTTACGTAAATGGAATGTATATGTTAACTGATCAGAGGAAATATCCCACTTCTCAGCTAATTCTGGAGTTGGTTTTCCTTGTTTATCTGTAGATACAAGGGATGCAAAAATAACTGAAGTGACGTTTCCATCCCAACCATTTTGTTGGAAATATGGTAAAAATACGCCGCCTGGTTTACTAATGCCAACTACTAACGTATCTTTTCTATTCTTCGCTTTATCTGGTACTTTCGTCTTATCTGTCGCAGCAATATTTTCAACTTTTATATTTTTTAAATCTTGCTGTTTTACTGGTTCTGTAGAAGCCGTATCCTCCTGTCCCCCACAAGCAGATAACACAAGCGAACTACTCAGTAATACCGAAAATACACCAGCCCATTTTTTTGTCTTTTTCTTCATTGTCCCCACCCTAACTTTTTTTTAATAATTACACCTTATGAACTGCTTGCCTAATGTATGCCTCCCACAGCAACATTTTATAGCCAATCGGAAAAGTCGGTTTTGGTTATAAAAAAATAGTTGTTTTTGAGGGGTAACAATCTTATTCCGACCTTTCCGGTAGACTTTATGGTTATTAGCTTATATCTTTCAGTATATTTTGTCAATTATTTCTATATAAATATTTCGATAATTCTTTCGAAATTATTGAGCAATATTCAATTTAGGTAAACTTAACAAAATACCATTATAATTATCTTCTTGTAATCCTTGAATTCGTGCATTATGTGCAGACACGACTTTACTATTGTTTAAGAAAATAACAGGTGGATCTTCACTTAACTCTTGATATAGTTTTTTATAGATTTCTTTTCGTTTTTCAATATCCAATGTTTCTAATGCCTGCTTAGCTAATTCATCTACTTTCGGATTATGATATCCATCATAATTACGCTTACTTGTCGAAACAAACTCCTCAATTGTTCCGCTCGGATCATCAATCATCGGTGTGGAGACCATCGCTAAATCATAATCTCCTTTAATTACCTTGGAAATCATCGTATTAAAGTCCATGTATTCAGGATTGAAATCTACCCCAATCTTTTTATAATCCTCCTTCATAACGGGGATCATCACATCATTGATTTTACTTGCAGAAGAAGCAAAATAACTTACCTTCAATTTTTGGCCATCTTTTTCACGAATACCATCTGATCCAGCTTTCCACCCAGCTTCATCGAGCAATTTCTTCGCCTTTTCTAAATTATATTCGTATTTATTGATTCCTTCTTCTGTATACGCCCACGAAACTGGTGTAATTGGTACATTAACGAGTGAAGCGTATCCTTGGAAATATGTATCAATGACCTTTTGACGCTCTAATCCATAAATAAACGCTTGGCGTACACGTTTATCTTTAAAGTATGACTTCTTATAATTCATTTTAATGTAACCGTATGAACTTCCCGTATACACATTAACATTAGCAAAGCCTAACTCTTTTAATTGTTCAATCGTCTCCGCATTTGTCGTGAAGCCATCATAATCTACTTCGCCCGCTTGAAATTGTTGCAGCTTCGTATCACCTTTTGTAATTTTATAAATAAAGTGCTCAATCTTCGGTTTACCTTCAAAATAATTTTCATTTGCTACAAAACGAACCTCTTGACCTGGAATATATTTATCTAGTTTATAAGCTCCTGCTCCCATCGGTTTTCCATATAACTCTTTTAAATACTCTAAATTCCCTTGCTTATATTCTTTACCGTAATAAGCTTTTGATATAACTTCTCCACCAATTAACGATAATGTTTGGGCATTTACCTTTTCAGTTGTAATCGTAATTGTTTTCGGATCGATGACTTGAATCCCCTCAATAGATGTAGCCTTTCCTTCTTTATATGCTTGCCCACCCTTTATTGCTGTTTGGCTTATGTCCGTTGCACCACTATAAGTTGGATCATGTAGTAAAGTTAATGTAAATGCTACGTCATCCGCTGTTAACGGTGAACTATCACTAAACTTTAAATCATCTTTCAAATGAAACGTATATGTAAGCTGATCCTCCGAAATATCCCATTTCTTCGCTAGAATTGGAATTGGTTTCCCCTCCTTATCCAATCCAACGAGAGGAGCAAAGATAGCTTGTGTTATATTACCATCCCACCCATTTTCCATAAAATGCGGAAGGAATATCCCGCCAGGGCTCGGCATTCCCACTACAAAGGTATCCTTTCTTTCTTTTGCCTTTGCTGGACTTTTTGCTTTGTCACTCGCTTTAATAAACTCATCTTTTACTTTCGGCATCTTTGTTGCTTCATTTGTACTTGTCTCTTCTTGAGCACATCCTGCTAATAAAACCGATGTACTAAGAAACGTAAAAAGTAACCCTTTAAAAACCTTTCGCATAATTCTCACCCTTACTTTCCTGTTTTTTTATTAAGTGGTAACATAACGCCAATTCTGTAATTATCTTTACTTTACCTATAAAAATAGTATGAATTAATTTCAAGATTATTCCTTTTCACTAGTTATGTCAATCCTTGCTAATTGATGTCTTTCAAAAAATAAAAAACACCTTCTATTACCTAATAGTCCCGCATAGAATAATAACAATTAACTACCAAGAAGGGGGCGAAAATATGGACAACCTATTCCAATATGTCCTGCACTATGTATTATTAACAATCATAATAGTCGGGGCGTTATTACTATTCCCTTTCTTCCCAAAGTTCGTCCTCTTTTTAGCTTTTTTTATTATGCTCGGGATCGCTATTATAATTTCAACAAGGGAAGATACCACACAAAAAGAAAGCAGAGTTCAGCGCGTAAAGCTGTAACTCTGCTTTCTTTTTTCAGTCATAACGTATTCTTGTTAAACCAATTACGAAAAATACTCCTGCAAATAAAATGAGTATACCAATATATCCTCCTATATCAGCTAATGTACCTCCCCTTACAATTAACTCAGTAAAGCCACGCATCGCCCACGTTTGCGGAACAAAATTTGCCGCCGCTTGCATCCATGAAGGCTCAATTTCAATTGGCCAATAAAGACCACCAATCATACACGTTGAAATTACAACGATATTCCCTAGTGCGGACTGCTGTTCTGTTGTTTTCACGATACTTGCCAATAATAAAGCTAGACCAATAACCGCTAATAGCAATACTGAAACGAGTGTAATAACCCCTAATAAATTTCCCCACTGCACATCAAATAATGAATGCGTTAATATCATTAAAACACCAAATTGAATCCACCCTATTAAAAAGAAGGAAAGGATATATCCTGCTAGTATTTGAACTTTTGAAACTGGTGCCCCTAATAAACGAGACCAAACACCAAGTTGTCTAGTTTTCAAAATAGTTCCCGTCGCACTTAACATGACAATCATGACGAATAGAATTGAAAAACCTGCCGCTCGCCCTGTAACGTTATTTAACTTTTGATCATCGTGTAAAATCAATTCTTTTTGAATCGAAACAGGATCTATTTTTGTATAAATTGTTTCATACATCGTTTCCCACGAAGTGTTACTTTTCTTCTCAAAATCTCTTGCTGCACTAACTTCTATCTCCATCTTTTTTAATGCACTTGCTAATACTTGCTCTACAGAAGTTCCACCCGTAAAATCAGCACTGGCTTGAAATTGGATATTTTCTACTTTTCCATCTAGCATACTCTTTTGAAAATCTTTCGGAATGATGATTATACCAGATGCTTTCTTATCTTCGATCCTCTGTGTCCCTTCCCTATACGTTACCTTTTCTATAGAAATTAAATCACTTTTCTTTATTTCCTCATAATACTTGCCAGATAATACAGAACCATCTTTATCTACTAAACTAATATTTACTTTCTCATTCCCACTTCCGCCTAAAAGTCCACCGAATATGAGTGTAAAAATAATAGGCATTCCAAACATGAGTATATAACTTTGTGGCTTAATTAAAATTTGTTTTAATTCTAGCCAACAAAGCGCCCAAACTTTCTTCATCATTTCCCCTCCTATCTCGTACTTAAACGTAACGTTCCAATCATAACGGAGATAATTCCTGCACTACATAAACTTAAAATGACAGGGAATAGCACATCCCAAGATGTTCCCGACATAATATTTAAAAAGCTCGTAAGTGCCCATTTATTCGGAGCAATATTTGCAACTGTTTGAAGTGTATCGGGAAATACGTAAATCGGTAACATTGATCCTCCTAATATAGCTAGTATTTGAATACCGATTCCCCCCATTAAGTCTGCCGTTTTTTCCTCACGAATAAAAGCGGCGATTAACATAGATAAACCAGAAACACAAATTGCATAAGAAATTCCCAACACTACTATTTGAGACACATCTGCGCCCCATTCCACATGAAACATAAAGTGTGTAGCAACTATAAATATTCCAAATTGTATACAGGCAAATAGTAATGTACCTAAAAACTTCCCGAATAAAATTGAAAATGAGCTCGTCGGTGTACTGAACAAACGCGCCAACGTTTCAGTTCGTTGCTCTGTTACAACTGACTTTGCACCTACTGTTATGTTATATAGTAAAAACATGACTAACATTGCTGCTGCATAATATTGCATCGCTGCAACTGTTTTTTTTCCTACCGTTCCTTTTTGGATGTTACCCACACTTGCAGTTGCTATCGTCTGTAGACTTCCACTTACCTCTTTTGCAACTTGTGCTACATCACTCTGCTGAGATTTTGCTAATTCTGTTACAACACTTTTAGTAGATACTGCGACTGTTTGAACACGTTCTGAAAAAGAGCGGATCATTGACTCAGCAATTTTTGCTTGTATATCTTTTGATGGGTCTATAAGCACCTTTGGTTCTTTTAATTTTCCATCTTGTACTTGTTCGCTCCATTTATTTGGGATGGCAATTCCTACATCTATTTTCTTTTCCTTTAACATATCTTCAAGCTCTTCCCGAGAGTTAACTACCTTTACTTTCACATCATCTTTTATTTCTTTAGATTGCAATACATCTTTTTGAAAGACATCTGCAAACTCATCCGTTCCCTCTTGATAATAGCCAATTACTGTTTTCGGTAGTCCACCACTCTCAAATACATTACTTAATGCTGAACCTAAAATGGCCGTTAATACAAGTGGCATAATTAACATCATCATAAATCCGCGCCGATCAATTAAACGGATTTTTAAATCTTTCCATGCAATAATGAAACTTCTCATCTCGTACTAACCCCCTTAATCACGAAGTGAACGTCCTGTTAATTGTAAAAAAAGTGCCTCTAAATTCGGTTCTTTTACTTCCAGTTTTAAAATTTGAGCTTTGTTTTCAACAACTTCTGAAACAACTATGCCAATTGCCTCGCCACCATTTAGTCCAATATCAATCGTGCTACTATCTTCGTCAAAAATAATCCGCTCAACAACAGGTAGTGCCTTCAACTTTTGTAGCAGTTCCGTACTGTAGCGATTTAATTGCAATTTCACCATAAACCCATCTGTTAGACGATTACATAGCTCTCTTTTCGTTCCTAGTGCAATTACCTTTCCATGATCAACGATGGCAATTCGCTCACATAAATACTCAACTTCTTCCATGTAATGACTCGTATAAATGACCGTCATACCTTTTTCATTTAACTTTTTAACAGTCTCTAAAATATGATTTCTCGACTGCGGATCAATCCCGACTGTCGGTTCATCCATAATTAATAACTCTGGTTCGTGCATAAGTGCTGCACCAATATTAATACGCCTTTTCATTCCACCTGAAAATGTTTCAATTTTATCTTTTCCCCGATCCTGTAAACCGACGTAAGCTAACACTTCCTCTGCCCGCTCTTTTGCAACTTTTCCATTTAAACCGTACATCTTTCCCCAGAAGATTAAATTTTCCTTTGCTGAAAGTGTCGGATACAGCGCAATGTCTTGCGGGACAATACCGATTTTCTTTTTCGCTTCTAATGGATACTCTTTTACAGATTTCCCACCAACTTTTATATCACCACTATCGTATGGAATTAACCCGCAAATCATTGATATCGTCGTTGATTTCCCCGCTCCGTTTGGTCCAAGCAATCCAAATGTTTCACCTTTTTTCACTTCAAAAGAAACATTCTTTACGATTTCCTTCTTGCCAAATGATTTCGTAATATGATCTATGACTAACATATTGATTCAGCCCCTTTGTATTCATCTACACTTTCATTGTAGAAAAATTTCTTCTTCTCTCCATCACCCTTAAGATAGAAATACAAAATAAAAAAGCAGCAAATTCTGCTGCTTTTTCACACTTATATATGCCAAAAGTCATGTGTACATCGTGACGCCATACCTTACTGCGTATATTGCTGCTTGTGTTCGATCTCTCAGTTCTAGCTTACTAATCAAATTAGAAACATGATTCTTAACAGTTCCCTCTGTAATAAATAGCTTTTCGGCAATCTCTTTATTATTTAACCCCAGTCCAATTGCTCTTAAAACATCTACTTCTCGCTCAGTTAATTGTTTTAGTTGTTCTGGTGGGTTACACTCTACTGCCACTTTCGTCTTTTTTAATTCCTCTATAATTTGCGCTGTTATATCCTGAGGAAGCACAACCCCGCCACTATACACCGTTAAAATTGCTTGCGCGATTGCATCTGTCTCCATATCCTTCAATAAATAACCACTCGCTCCTTGCTCTAATGCCTCAAAAATAAGCTCACTATCACTAAAAGTTGTTAACATAAGAACCTTTATATAAGGAAACTTTTCTCTAACTAAACGAGTTCCTTCAACACCATTCATACGAGGCATCCGAATATCCATCAAAATAATTTCAGGCTGTAATTGTTTCACCTTTTGTACGACTTCATCCCCATCACTAGCCGTCCCTACCACTTCCAGTTCCGGACGTAAATTTAATATCATTGCCAATCCATCACGAATCAGTGATTGATCATCAACAATCATAATTCGAATCATAACGCTCCCCCTATTACCCATGTTTTTTCTCGGAGTGGAAATTCGATTTTTAGGCGAAAACCTTTTTCTATTTCACTCTCAAATTGAATGATTCCACCATGCTCCTCTACACGTTCTTTCATATTAAGTAAGCCAAATCCAGGGCTTACTTCATTGACTCCCATACCATTATCCAAAATACATAACTTAACTTGTTCCACTGAACAAACTAAACTCACTTCACATAAACTAGCTTTTCCGTGACGTTTTGCATTCGTTAAAGACTCTTGCATAATACGAAGCAACGTAGGCTGTAGTGACAACGGAATCAAAACCGGATCTCCTTGTAATTGAAAAGATACTTGTACTTTCGTCACTTTAGAATATCCATGTAACATTTCACGCATATTCTCTATTATGTTCCCTAGTTTACTTTCCTCTTTTAAGGCATGCACAGAAGCTCTCACTTCTTGAAGTGATTTTCTAGCTAACCCATGGCATGTATGTAAAACCTCTTCTGTAGCGTCCGATTTTTGTTTCCATAAAACCTCCGCCAGTTGTAACTGAACAAGTAATGCCGTCATATTATGACCAACAGTATCATGAATTTCTCGGGCAATATCATTTCGCTCCCGAACAGCTGTCAATTCTTCTACCTCTTTTGCATATAGACGTAATTGCTCATGTGCTTCTTTTAAAGCTGTATGAGATAATGCTAATTCCCCATATTGCTCATCTACCATTTGCCGAGCAGCTGTAAGTTTTTTTATTAAGTTTCCAGCTAAAGCACTGAAAATGATAAACATAAAGTTAATTGCATTACTCTCCAATTCCAGACTCTCTGTATGTTGATACGTATGTAGTATATTTATAAACCAACAAAGAAAGAAAAAAGCGATAAAAAAATAAGTCATCCTTTTACGCCAATCATGAATAAATAATCCTACCGCATCAATTCCAAATATAATTAAATACAAACATGTCTCGGGAAATAAAAACCCTAATAACGCTGTGACAATACCGTTTGTGAGCAAGGTATAAAAAACAAGTTTCCTACTCCCTTTTGCTTTTACAAGCAAAATATGATTCACAATATAAATAAAAAGTGCAATACCGACAAAAATTTGTAAATTTTCTGTTTCACGTGAAACATGATTTGCGTAAACTAAGCAAATCATGACGATTGTAGCAATCCGCGCATATCCTAACATAAAATTCTCCCCACGTTTTAGTGACCTAAAGTTCATTCTATTATCACAGCAGCAAGAAAATTATACCAATTTTTCTGCTTTCATTATACTAAAAAGAGCAAGCCCTCCCCCAAAATATGAGGAAACAACTTGCTCTTTTTCATTCTATTTTCTTTACTCCACAATATTCTCTAACTCATTATATAACTCCGCTCGTAAAAACTCTTTTTTCGTTTTTTCTTCATATAATTGTTCAAGCATTTCAACATCAACTACATTTTCCATTTTACATTCGAGTGCATATATATCTTCTTCTATATGCATTAACTCATTTTCAACTGCCTCTAAATCCCTAGACTTCTTCTTTTTTATAGGCATTACTTCTAACGCTTTATTCCCTTGCTGTTGCTGCTTCTGTTTTACTACCTGTTTCTCAATTCTTTCTTCCCACTTTTGACGAGCCCATGCATAGTTCCCTGCAAACTCAAATAATTTGTGCTCATCAATCCAATATGTCTTTTCAAACAATTTATTTAAGAAATAACGATCATGTGAAACAGCTAAAATCGTCCCATTATATTGTTCAAGGGCCTCCTCTAAAACCTCCCTTGATTCAATATCAAGATGATTCGTCGGTTCATCTAAAATAAGAAAGTTAACATCTTGATACATAAGTTGCGCGAGCCTTAACCTCATTTTTTCTCCACCGCTAAGTTGCGTTACTTTCTTAAAAACAGCTGGACCATAAAATAAGAAACGAGCTAATATATGTCTTGCTTCTCCCTCTGTTACAGCCACGCAATCTCTGAAAGCTTCCAATACATTGTTCTTCATATTCCCGTACGCATGTTGCGATAAATAACCAATTTTCACACTACTACCAATCCGAATTTCTCCAGCATCTTGCTGCATTTCTTTTAGTAATAGTTTTAATAACGTAGTCTTTCCTGTACCATTACGTCCAACGATAGCTGCGCGCTCCTGAAAACGAATATGCAAATTTACTTTCTCGAATAAAGACCGTTCATCAAATCCTTTACTCACTTCTTTCATTACAACAACATCTTTCCCGCTTCTCTCTTGCCCTTCAAACTGAAGTCCCATCTGTTTTCTATCCAAAATGGGTCTCTTTAGTTTCTCTATGCGCTCTAATGCACGTTCCATATTTCTGGCTCTCTTATGCAATCCTTCATTCGGCGGATTCGCTTGATTTGCCCATTCACGTAGACGCTTAATTGCTTCTTTCATTTTCTTTATTTTCTTTTGCTGTTCTTGATACGCTTGAAATTCTTGAAGCAGCCTTTCTTCCTTTTCCTCAACAAACTGTGAATAGTTCGTATGATATACGTGAATTTCTCCATCTTCTAAATCAAAAATTTTCGTTACAACTTCATCAAGGAAATAGCGATCATGCGAAATGACCATAACTGTTCCTGTATATTCTTTTAGAAATTGCTCTAACCACTCGACTGCAAATAAGTCCAAATGATTTGTTGGTTCATCTAACAAAAGTAGATCTGGTTTCTGCAATAGCATATACGCAAGGCTTACTTTTGTTTGTTCTCCACCACTTAACTCCATAAATGATCTTGGAAATAGTTCCGTCACCTGTAGACCATTTGCTACCTTCATAATATTCGCTTCTATTTCATAACCACCGAGAAACGCGTACCTTTCTTGAATTACTCCGTATCTCTCCATCAATTTTTGTAAAGCAGATGATTCCTGTTCTTCCGCCATATTTTTTTCTAAAGCATGCATTTCTATCTCCAACTCTTTTTCCTTTTTAAAAGCGGAGCTTAATACATCATATACATTCATTTCATTATTAAATTTTGGAATTTGTGCTACATGACCGATGCATGTACCTTTCTTCATATGAATGGCTCCTGCATCCAAACTCTCCATTCCTGTTAGAAGCTGAAAGATAGTTGTCTTCCCACTACCGTTACGACCAACTAATCCAATACGTTCTCCATTCTTTATTTCAAGCGATATATTTTCAAATATGATGTTTCCACCAAAAGATTTCTTTACATTATTTACACTACAAATTGTCATTTTCCGTACTCCTTTCAATATAAAAAACCATGGGAAAGAAACATTCCCCATGGTTTTTGTCATAGAAAAAGGAAGCCAAATAGCTCCCTTTTCACACGTTTATCAAAAATGGGTGAAGAGACTTCTATCGTTCAATAGCTACTATGCAATTGTTAAAAAAGGGCATACGTATCCCGTTAACAACTGCATCATGAAAAATCGCACGACAAATATAGATATAAGCTAAAAATTTTGCGCGCGTAGCTAAAGAACATTTCATCTCATTCACTCCTTTCGTACGGAATTTAATACTTACTTCTTTATTATACTTCCCCGATTTATGTTTGAATAGTCATTTTTCTGAAAATAATGAAGATAGACTAAACATTTCAATAAGTGACATCAAATCTTACAAAACTGTTATGTTCACGTAATGGAAAGCGATAGTACGAAAAGATGCCTCCCTATACAATAAAGATATAAACAAGAGAGACAAAAACAAGGAGGAAACAATCATGATGAAAGAAATCGTAAAAGCAATCTTTGAGGTATTAGTGAACGGACAAGCAGTTGTAAAAGAACTAAACGAACTATAAAAGGGAGGAAAGAACTATGATGAACATGCTAAAAATGATCTTACATGCTTTAGTTGATGCGAAAGCAGTTAGCCAAGAATTAAACCAACAATAAAAAGGGGTATATGAATATGAAGAAAGCCATTATTGTAATCGCAAGT
Source organism: Bacillus sp. FSL R5-0709 (assembly GCF_038004785.1). NCBI lineage: Bacteria > Bacillati > Bacillota > Bacilli > Caryophanales > Bacillaceae > Bacillus > Bacillus sp. FSL R5-0709. The sequence goes on along the minus strand of NZ_JBBORT010000001.1, from coordinate 210,825 downwards.
ACAGCAATTGCCTTATACACAATAAAAAATAGAAAAAAGAAACAAAATGAAAATGCTCTATATTATCCATACACACTATTAAAGAAAAAATAAAAGACAAGGTACCCTATTGCAATGAGGATATCTTGTCTTTTATTTTTCTCTATTCCCTTTAAAGGATTTCCTTCTCCTTTTCCCGAATGTATTAAGCGGGATTTTTACATATATTTTAAAGGGGCATATACAAATGGATACACAACAACTATATTTTTTAAACGATATCGGTAAACAAAAACCAGAAAGCATTCGGAACAGAAGCGCTGCATGTCCTTTTTGTGACAGAGAAAATTTAACGGATATTTTAGCAACTGAGGGCTCTATTATTTGGTTAAAAAATAAATTTCCTACATTAAAGGATACCTTTCAAACCGTGCTAATCGAAACAGATAATTGCGAAGACCATATCGCAACATATACAGAAGAACATATGAGAAAACTAATTCGCTTCTCTATTCTCCATTGGTTAAACTTACAGGAAAATGAAGAATTCACTTCTGTGATTTTATACAAAAATCATGGTCCATTTTCAGGCGGAAGTTTGCATCATGCACATATGCAAATTATCGGAATGAAACATGTAGACTATCTTGAAAATATTGAGGAAGCAAATTTCCAAGGGGTAATTGTTCAAAAAAATGAACGCATTGAACTCAATATTTCAGAGCGTCCTATTATCGGCTTTACTGAATTTAATATCATCATTGAAGATATTGCATTTATAGATGAAATGGCCAATTATATTCAGCAAACTGTACGTTACATACTGACAGATTTCCATAAAGGATGTAGTAGTTATAACTTATTCTTCTATTACTTAAACAGGAAAATCATTTGTAAAGTTGTTCCTAGGTTTGTCGTTTCACCGTTGTATGTAGGATATAAAATACCGCAAGTTTCTACAAAACTAGAAGATGTGAAAATACAACTAGCGCAGTATTTCACGAAAGAAAAGGATGAAATTGTTCATAAAAAAACAGAGTAGGTATAGAAAACCTACTCTTTGATTACACCTTTATTTCGATAGTATACATCCTCTAATCCGATGTTATACTTCATATTGTTATCCGTCCACTCTGGTCCTAAATTCCCTGGCCATCCAGATGTATTCGCTATATATTTCAGTAATGCAAAATCAGTCAAACCTTTTTGCACCCCGCGCTTATAACCTTTCATTAAATGCGGCATTGCAATTTGCGCATTTGTACGTGGATCTTTCAGCTCTTCATCAGTTAAATGATCTGGCGCAAGCCCACCACCGCGGTGTAATTGAAACAATCCGAATGAAGTTCCGTTATCTCCAACACTTCTTGGATTTAACCTACTTTCATGTTCGGCAATTGTAAGAGGTATCCATTCCGGAAGGTTTACTTTCTTTGCTTCCTCTATAATGATTTGTTTCATCTGTTTTGCTTCTTCTGAATCAACATAGCTTGTTTCATTCATTAGCTTACCCATTCCTTCAGACTTTCCTTGGAAATATAAATACACTCCAAGAACAACTAAAAATCCTACAAAGAATTTCTTCACTACCTCTACCTCTTTCTCCGCTGAAATTTGTCCCCTTTCAGCCTTCCTTTTACAATTACCAACACTCTATCATTCTCTTACCTTTCAATCATAGCAAATTACTATACATATTATCATCATGCTTTAGACCGATTTTGCGAAAAAACATATGGTAAATACGTGCAAAAATGTAACTTACATGGACTATAACTTATTTCTTGTATATAATTGTAAATTGAATTCTATATATAGAATAGGAGCATAAATAAATGAAAAGAACTCTACTAATCTTTTTCAGCATTTTACTACTCATTCCTATACATACCTCTGCACAAACATCATCAAAATCAAAAGTACTCGTTTTGTATAGTACAGAAGACAACAAAATTACAAACAATGTACAAATCCTTAATACTCAGTTAGGGCACTTTACAAAAGATATAACAGTAAAAAGCTTAAAGGAAGTAAAGGAAAGTACTGAATCATCTTCTTATACACATATTGTTTATATTGGAGAGAAAAAAGAAGATTTTTCTATTGCAGCAAAACAATTTCTAGAAAACTTCTCAGGTCCCATATTAGTTTTAGGACAAAATGTTGAACAATTATCTAATCGTTTTTCTTTCATTACCCCGAAAGAAACCGATATACGAATTCACACTATAGAATATCCGACTAACCAGTTAAAAAATGAATTACATGAAGAACGCTTAATGAAGAAAATTGAAACAAAAGGAACAACTCTTGCTTACGCCTTGAGTGCTGATGGAACTCATCCGTTAATCATTCAGCAAGGAACATCCTATTATGTTGCAACTCCAAACCTTTTCGATTGGATGTCTCATTACGTCGGTGAAATGTTATTTTCTTATTTCGGACAAAAACCTGAAACAAATAAAACTTCAGCTTATTTACGTCTTGAAGACGTTCATCCAGCTGTAGATGTAAAGCAATTAAAAGAAATCGCTGAATTACTAAAAGAGAAAAAGCTCCCTTATATGATTACCGTTATCCCTGTTTACAAAGATCCAGACACAGGAAAAACAGTACATTTAAAGGATAACTCTGAATTAATCGATGTTTTACACTTTATGCAAGATAATGGTGGCTCTATCGTTATGCATGGTTACACACATCAGTTTTATGATAGTGAAACTGGCGAAGGTTTTGAATTTTGGGATGTAAAAACAGATCAACCAATTCGCCAACCAAACCATGAAAAATCAAAAACAAAAAAAGATTTTCAGTCTCCAGAAGACTATAATAAATACGTAAAAAACGGGAAAGCCTTCGAAGAAAAATATATTAAAGATCATATTGAAAAAGGGATTACAGAGCTTGTAGAAGCTAAATTATATCCAGTTGCCTTTGAAGCTCCGCACTATACAATGTCTCAAAAAGGATATGAAATACTATCACAATATTTTTCAACTTATGTAGGACAAATACAACTAAACGATACAACTTGGAAATCAATGCACTCACCAGCTTATATAAGTACACCGTCATTTTTGCATGGGATGAAATTAATTCCTGAAACTGTTGGCTTTATTGAAGAAGGGAAGCCACAAGCTATAGCAAAAATGAAAGAACGTGCTTTATCTATCACTAAACTATCTGATGGAATTATCGGTGCATTTTATCATCCTTACTTGGGCGTTGAACCATTAAAAGAAGTATTAAAAGAACTAGAAAGTATTCCAAACATAGAGTGGATTGATTTACAAAAAGACATGAATGAAGTAAAAATGAAAGATATTCATATTACTACTAATAAAGAAGGCATTCACGTTGAAAAACCAACAAGTGCGAATGACATAATTGATTATATAAAACAATATGGGTTCTTCCTTATAATTGGGTTCATTATAATTGTCTTTCTTTTATTATTAAGACGTGCGAAAAAATTAGAGTCATAAAAAAAACACCAAGCGAGATGCTTGGTGTTTTTTTTATGACTCACTAACTTTATAAAATCGCACCGTATTCGCATATATTTGCTCAGTAACTTTCTCTACTGATATTTTTTTTATTATACTAATTTCTTGTAATACATCTTTTATCATATAAGGATGTGTCATCGTATCCTTCTGAAATTCCCACGGCCCATCTGTTTCTACCATCATATATTCAAGCGGATAATACGAAACTATTTTTCTAATTTTCTCCTTATGTAAAACATCCGGTGTGATAGAAATATAATAACCGTTCCTCATCATCCGTTTCATTGTCTCTTCACTTCCTTTAAACCAATGAAAGTGTGCACGCGAAACTTTATATTCTTCAAGTAAACCACATACAGTGTCAGTATCTTCATAAACCGCATGCAATATAATTGGTAAATCGTATTTACTAGCTAGTTCCACAAACTTTTTTAACACCGCTATGTATGGATCAATAGCAATATTTTCATCTTCTTTCCTTAAATAATATGGGAGTCCCACTTCACCAATCGCAACAATTTCATCTACATGATCTTCAATTAATTTATAAATTTTCTCACATTCCTCTTTATGAATCGGCTGCTCCGGATGAAAACCTATTGCTGGATGTACAAAAGGATATCGCTTTGCTAAAGATAAAGTTTCTAGACATGATTGATAATTCATAGATACTGCAATAAGCCCTTGTATCTCTTTACTGTTTTCCACATCTATAAATAATCTACTTTTCTCTTCATTCTCATATTGATCAACATGTATATGGCTATCAATCAATTTCATCTTTATGCCCCCATAAAAAAAACAAGAAAGGGTCTTCCTTCTTGTTTTATCATCTATATTAGTTAACAATTAAATTTGTTATTATATCAAATAATCCAATACATACTACGGCAACAGTAAAGTAGCTACAGAAATCTTTAATTGGAAACTTCACTACTTCTTCTTTACGCATCCCAGTTTTCTCCCTTCTTAATATATCCCTAATTATTTTTTATCTATTTGTATCTATTATGCAAAAAATATGACAAATTTACTATCGAATTAACTTACGTAAACCTTACAATGTTGTAAGGTTTGAAAAAAGGCCTCATCTTAAGCTAAGATGAGGCCTATTCAAAGTTAGTTGGTTTTTCGTTCTTCATTAACATTGCGAATCAGAAAGTAATAAAATGAGACTTTCTAGTTACACTATATTAAATTTACTATCTTTTAACTATCGAATTGCATTACAGGAGTCTTACATATTTGTAAGCTATGTGTAATGTAATTCGATAGTTCCCCTTACCTATACTTTGTACAATAAGGTTAGAAAGTAAGCCAAATAAGAAGAATACTCACATAACCAAATTACATTGCTAGTAGCCGACTCTTCTTATACCTTTCACTCATGCTACTACAATGTACCCCCTTCCCCCTTATATAATAAGAAAAGCCTTAGTCCATATGGACTAAGGCTTTTTCACGGATCTAAAATACCCCTACCTAGTATTTTTATTTTCGACAAAAAATAGGCGGGGGTATAATTCGCTATCTCATCGTTAAAAGTTTACTCTTCGCATTAATAGGAATATTTCCAGCTTCAATTTCTTCAATTGCCTCGCCGTAGCGTCCTTTTGCGTACACCTTTAATGCTTCATCTCTCTTTAACATATGCTTAACAGTCTTCTTTATTTTTTGTTCTCTTCCACGTTCATCAAATGCAATAAATTCATATTCATACCATTCATCACCGACATGCTGACCAATCGCATCCACAATTGTATAGTATTCTTTCGTCGTATAAAGCGGATTATATTTATCAATAACCGGTCCAAGTTTCGTAGGTAGTAATACTACTACTATCACTACCATGGCTATTACAGTAGTAATTATTTTTTTCTTCATAATACTGATCTTCCTCCTCTGCAGGATACTTATACATCCATTCTAAAGAGCAGGAATTTAATCTACCATTCAATCCCATTACATTACCCTTACATTTTTGTAAGAATAAAGTGAAACTTTAATCAGCCCTCACCAATCGGGCGTTTACGGGCAGTTGATCTCCCACCTAACTTCTTTGCTCCAGCTGAATTTTGAGGTGGGAGTTCTACTGCCCGTTAATGCGGGATAAAAAAAAGATGAACGAATTTTCTCGTTCACCTTTTAGCTTGCTTTAAAGCCACCGCCAAGTACATCACGCACATCGTGAATGACAACGAAGGCATCTTCATCAACTCTACTAATAACTTGCTTTAACTTAACAAGCTCTTGTTTATTAATAACGATATATAAAACTTCTTTATTTTTACCAGTATATCCGCCGCGTCCCTCTAATACAGTGACACCGCGTGTCATGTTTTTTGTAATAGTTTCACGTATTAAATCCGGTTGATTTGAAATGATTGTAACAGCTGTTTTTGTATCCATACCTTCCACGATGAAATCAATTACTTTCGCTCCGACAAATACAGCTACAAGTGTATACATTGCCTTTTCTTGTCCTATTATAAATACAGAACCCGCAATTACAACGATATCAATAATAAGTACGCCTTTACCAACGCTCCAACCTAAATATTGATTTGCTAGTCGAGCTAAAATTGCCGATCCTCCTGATGTACCTCCAGCTTTGAACATACAGCCTAATCCGATACCTACAAATACACCAGCAAATAAAGCTGCTAGTAACGTATCACTATTTACTTGATATTCGATATGTTCTGTAACATATAAAAACAAAGAGGTTTCCACAATACCTATAATTGTGTAAACCATCGTTTTCTTATCAAAAAATTTATAACCTACAGCTAATAAAATTGCATTCAAACCAAAATTCACAATTCCTGGTGACCAATCAAATAAATAGTACGTAACAACCGTTAAACCAATAATTCCACCCTCTGATAAACGGTTTGGAATTGCAAAGTAATTAATACCAATTGCGAATAATAATGAACCAATTGTAATTAGTGTTATTTCCTTTATACGTTGATTAACCATAGTTCATACCTCCCCCCATTTGACATTGTATCACTATCTCCTAGAGGTTTAGAAGTTGTTTTTATTCCGCATTTCCCCTCACAAAGACCAAGATATTATGTTTAAACAAAGGGGTGATTAATTATTCATATTAGCTCTAACTGTACGGACAAAGCGCTCCACATTCCCACTCTGAATATACTTAGCTCTAATGGTTTCACGATTACAAGTACATTCGAAATATGGACGGAAATCTATGTCATCTATATGCAAATATGAATACTCTTCAAATATCGCAGGATAGCACGAAAATTTCCCGTAAAATAGAAGACGTCTAGTAGTGGCAACAAAAATCCCATGTTGATAACATAAAGTAAAGTCATCCTTTTCAAATATCCCTACGACAAACGCTAAAATCTTTTCGTCATCCTCTACATATTTTTTCATACTTAATAAAAGTTCATTCATGCATATTCCTCCAAATTCTATTCATTGTTTTAGCACTTGAAAAGAATCCATGGATTATTACAGACCGGTGTAACTCTTTTATAAAGTATGAAACGCGTTTCCTGTCAAAGACATTTCAAAAAATAATCCGTTATGTGATTATACACATAACGGATAAATACTAAACCGTTGAGCGTTCCACAAGTTTATACGGAATTTCCATCTTTTCTTGTTTAGAACCCTCATCACTTACTTGCCTATAAAACATTTCAAAAGCCGTCTTACCTATTCCCTTTAAATTTTGGTCAATGGTTGTCAGTTGTAAAACTTGAGAAATCGGTTGATTATCAAAACCAATAATCGCTAAATCCTCAGGAACTTCAATACCTAATTTTTCAACTTCTGTCATGATCCCAATAGCAACTTCATCTCCTGCCACTATTAATGCTTCAGGAGGATTCTCCATCTCCTTGAATTGATGTGCAACTCTTACACCATCTTCTAACGTAAAGCATTCTGTGAAAATCCGATCTTCCATCACTTCTTCATCTATTAATTGTAGCTGTTGTTTATAAGCATCAAAACGTTTCTTACTACTTGGCCCTAACTTTCTTCCCGTACAATATCCAATCTTCTTATAACCTTTTTCAATAAGGTAACTCATCCCTAATTGAAAGGCATTAAAATGATCTGTATATACACTCGATATGCTTTCAATATCATTATCCTCACAAGCAATAACCGCCCCATACGCTGCATAAGGCTCTATAGTTTCCCACTCATTAGCACGAGAACAAATGATAAGACCGTCTAGTTGCTTTGTTTTCAACATATGTAAACTTTTCATTTCTTCTTTTTTATTGTAGTTCGTTTGACAAAGAAGCACCCTGTAATTATGAGCTAACGCAACTTCCATCATTCCACCCACCATCGCATCAAAAGACGGATGATTAATATAAGGTAAAATCACGCCAACAATATTCGTCTTCCCTTTTGATAAATGAACAGCATTTGCATTTTGCGAGTAATTCAATTTCTCAACTATTTCTAAAACAACTTTCCTTTTTTCTTCACTTACATATGGATGATCATTTAATACCCTCGAAACAGTCGTAACTGAAACCCCAGCCATCTTTGCAATATCTTTAATATTAGCCATACACTCACCTCTACTTTTAACTTAATGAATCACATGAACATATGTCAAATCTTCTCATCATGACACTTTCATTCGTTTTTCTTACAAAAGTGTAATTTTCCTGTAAGCTAATTCGATAGTGACTCTCCGCAACATTTCATATAATTAAGTCAGAAACAGGGCAACAACCATTTGAAAAGGAGCGGATCTATATGATGAACAAAATGAAAACGAACAATTTCTTAAATACAATGAGCTTGGTATTTTCCGCTCTTATCGATGCAAAAGCTGTTGCTTCTACATTAAACAAGTAAGGAGAATGCATTATGAACAACATCACTTTTAATAAATTAGATTTTTTAGGACTAGCTAGCGGCACGGTTCTTCTTACTGCTTTCATTTACGCTGCTACACTATAACTTCGTGTCCCCTTTCCCCTTTATATAAATAATAATAGAAAAGACGACCGTCTATGCACGATCGTCTTTTCTTATTTTTGATTCGGCTGCAAAACTTCCTTTAGTTCTTCAAACTTTGCATTTAATTCATCTGTCATCATTTTCATAGCCGTTTTTCGGTCTATTTGTTCTTCAGCATCGATTTGAATTGGGTCTCCAAAAACTAATCGCGCTTTTTTTCCTTTTATCAATTCTTTTATACTTGATGGACCAACATAAGCTGCCGGTATTAACGGAACGTTAGAACGCATTGCAATCGTAACAGCCCCAGCTTTTAGTGAAACGTCTTCTGATGACCTCGTCCCACTCGGAAAAATCCCTACTACTTTTCCTTCTTTTAATAAACGTGATGGAATTTTTAATGTGCTTGGCCCTGGATTCGCACGGTCTACAGGGAATGCATTTACATTTTTAAAAAACCAATTTTTAAATTTCCCTTCAAACAATTCTTTTTTTGCCATGTAATGAATTTGGGTTGGGTACATTCCTGCCGCTAACATTAAAACATCCATAAAACTTGTATGTGTACACGCAACAACGTAAGGGCCACCTTCCGGTAATTTCTCTCTCCCTTGTACTTCTACCTTCCCAGCCATTTTAAATATATATTTCAACGAAAATGTAATTGGTTTATACATTTGTTTCGTTCCTTTCTGAATATCCGAAGTATAATCATTTTCTTACAACGATTATAACACTAAGTTTTAGGAGTTGGTAATAAAAATAAGTATTTATTGTTAAATTTCAATTCTTACAAAAGTGTAATTTTCTTGTAAGCTAATTCGATAGCGGCTCCCTCCACTATCTTATACAATTAAGTCAGAAAGTAACAACAACCATTTGAAAAGGAGCGGATCTATATGATGAACAAAATGAAAACGAACAATTTCTTAAATACAATATGCATGGTATTCTCCGCTCTTATCGATGCAAAAGCTGTTGCTTCTACATTAAACAAGTAAGGAGAATTTATAATGAATAACATGACTTTTAATAAATTAGATTTTTTAGGACTAGCTAGCGGCTCGATTCTTCTTACTGCTTTCATTTACGCTGCTACGCTTATATAACTTTGTGTCCCCTTTCCCCTTTATATAAATAATAATAGAAAAGACGACCGTCTATGCCCGGTCGTCTTTTAATTTTTTCTTTCCTTCAAGTCTTTTAAAAGCTGTATCAATTCAGCTTGTTGTTTTATATTTTTACGACCGTTTCGATTAATTGCTGCAAGCTCGCAGGCAACTCCAGCAGCAAAGAAAAACAATAAACTTTCTAACATATAAAATCCTCCAGTTGCCTATTAAACAGCTTGACGCAATTGCTTTTCTTGCAAAATTTGTTTATTTATATTTTCTTCTTTTCTCTGACAAACATTATTACGAATAAGCGCTGCAATAACAAATAATGTTCCTACAATATCAAATGTTGTTATTTTATACCCTTGCATCATCATAATAACTAAAGTAGTAATTGGCACAAAGTTAATAAATAAAATACCATTAATGGATGATAAGATTTTCACACCGTAGTTCCAAGCAAGTAGTGCTACGATACCTGGTAATGTCATCATAAATAACAAATCATACTTCACAATAGAAATCGTTTCCATACTTGGAACAGATACATATCCAAGCACTGTAATGACCACAGTTATAATCCCTGTGACAGTTGTACCCAATACACATGTCAAAGTAGAATAGCGTAATGTTGACCAATCGCTACACGTTTGACCACCCATCGTATAAATAACCCATCCTACAACACCAACAAATATAAATGCTAGCGAAAACATGTTATCTTTCAATGTTAAAAAGAAACTCATATCACCTTTCGTAATAACAAATACAGCCCCTACAAACGCAATAATCATGCTCGTTATCATATATTTCTTCGGCTTTATATTTTTATATCCCCATAAAATACAAATTGAAATCATTGGCATAAGCGCCTCCATAATAGAAGCTACCATTACACCTGATTTTCCCATTAACATTTGTCCTAGAAAAATTAATACATTATATACGGTAAAAGCCATTGTTCCAAAAAAGATGAGTAACTTCCCTCTTCCTTCTAAGCGAAATGCCTTCTTTCCTTCTTTCATTAGCAATAATACAATCAATACAATTGCTACCGCACCATAACGAATAAACGAAAAATAAAATGGATCTATGTATTCTAGAGCATGATCAGCAACCGGAAACATCGCTCCCCATGACATACTTGCAATTAAACATGCCAAAGCACCTATTATCATTTGACCTTTTCTCACCACAATCCCCCGCTTCTTTCTATTTGCACAAAGAGAATTGTAAAAGAAAAAATATATCACGTAAAATGATTCAAAATGATGTTAACTATCATTTATAATGATAGTTAACATCAAGGAGGAGCATAAAATGGAATTACGAGACTTACAAATCTTCCAGAGCGTTGCCGACCGCGGTAGTGTAAGCGGCGCAGCAAAGGAATTAAATTACGTACAATCAAATGTAACCGCACGTATTAAACAATTAGAAAACGAGCTGAAAACACCTCTCTTTTACCGTCATAAGCGAGGCATGACTTTAACAGCTGAAGGAAGAAAAATGCTCGTTTACGTTCATAAAATTTTGCAAGATGTTGAAGAGCTAAAACAAGTGTTTTTAGATAGTGAAACACCATCTGGTATATTAAAAATCGGTACAGTCGAAACAGTCAGTACATTGCCTACCATTTTGTCTTCTTACTACAAAAGCTATCCAAATGTCGATTTATCATTACAAGCTGGTCTAACGGAAGAGCTTATTAGAGAAGTACTCGATCACCAATTAGATGGCGCCTTTATATCAGGTCCTATTAAACATCCACTAATTGAACAATACGATGTTAGTACTGAGAAATTAATGCTTGTTACACAAAATAAAGCTTTTCATATAGAAGAATTTACTACGACGCCCCTACTCGTTTTTAATCAAGGATGTGGATACCGTTCCAAGCTTGAACGATGGCTTAAAGATGAAGGTTTGCTACCAAAAAGAATTATGGAGTTTAACATATTAGAAACTATATTAAATAGCGTAGCGCTCGGTCTTGGGATTACACTCGTCCCCCAGTCTGCGGTGCATCACCTTTCTACAGCAGGTAAAGTACACTGTCATCCAATTCCGGAGAAATATGGTAGTATTTCAACTGTTTTCATACGCCGTAAAGATAGTTACATGACCAATTCGATGCGAAGCTTTTTAAAAACAATTGAAGCACATCATCATATCAATATGCTTTAAAAGACATTCTTACACGAATGTCTTTTTTTCTTACAAAAGTGTAAGTCTTACGTAAGCCAATTCGATAGTTGCAGGCTGCTATATTTCATATAATTAAGACAGAAAGCAGGGCAACAACAATTCGAAAAGGAGCGGATACGCATGATGAACAAAATGAAATCAAACAAATTTTTCAATACAATGGGCATGGTGCTATCCGCACTTATCGATGCAAAAGCAGTTGCAACTACATTAAACAAATAAGGAGAGATTATAATGAACAACATTACTTTCAACAAATCAGACTTTATCGGACTTGCAAGTGGAGCTACTCTTCTTACTGCATTCATTTATGCACTTGCTCAAAGTCTTATTTAACACTTTGTTTCCCCCAACCCCTTTATATATAGAAAAGGCTGCTCGTCTTATAGACAAGCAGCCTTTTAGTTTGTTTCATATATAATTTGGCCTGTTTTGCTTATATCATATCCACCAATTGCTTTTAATTCATTGTGAAACTCTTCAGATTGCAAAACCTCTTTTATAACCTCAATAAGTTCCTCATTTTCTTTATTCTTCAGAAGTACTAAATCATACTGTTCTTTCATTATTGGAATAAAGTCTACGTTCACAATTTGGGAAAACTTTTCTGATCCTACCCCAATATCAGCTTTTCCATTCGCGACTTGCGAGGCAACGCCAAGGTGATTCGATTCTTCCCATTCATACCCGTTAATATCTTCTTTACTTAATTTTTGAATTCGCAATTGCTCATCCACTAACACCCTAATACCAGAACCTTTTTCTCGATTTACAAATCGTATAGATGACTGAGCTAAATCAGCCCATGTTTTTATATTTTGTGGATTCCCTTTTTGCACATAAAACCCAACATTTCTTGCTAATAAATTCATCATAATATATGGTTGTCCAACTAAAATACGTTTTACGTAAGGAACATTATATGTACCCGTTTCACCATCAAATAAGTGTAAACTAACGACGCTTCCTTCTCCTTGGTACATCTTCACTAAACTCGTTAAACTACCTTGATACGCTCTCAATATATTAGAATTTGGCAATCGATTTTCTATATGCTTTGCCAACATATCTAACGTTAGTTCTTGACCACTAATGATGCGTGTATTCGAACTACTAATTTCGTCCTTCTTTACAGGAGTAAATTGTACCTTCCCTGTTTTCATTTGCTTTATATATTGTTCTAAATCAGCTGCATCAATGCGCATCTGTCTACCAACTCTATAAGAAGGCAGTTCTCCTTTTTTAATTAAGTCGTATACAGTTAGTTTTGATACTTTTAATCGCTTTGCTACTTCTTCCGTTGTGTAGGAATGATGATCCATAGACGATTCCTCACTTTCTTCCTTCATTGTAACAAAGAAAAGAATATTTCTCCTAGTTTTTAAAAACAACTATATCGTTCAAATTATATTCAATTATAACTAGTTATATTTAGTTATAATTAGTTATAATTAGTTTAGTAAACGAAGGGGGATTTTTTATGAACAAATTTACATTACGATCCATTGGGGTACTTATACTTTCTTTTCTTCTTATATTCAGTGCAGCTTGTTCAAGCGAAGAAAAGTCAGCTGCTAAAGAGGGAAAATCAGTGGAGCTGACTATATCAGCGGCTGCAAGTTTACAAGATTCACTAAAAGAAATTGAAAAACAATATAAAGAGAAAGAACCAAACATTAAACTTTCTTTTAACTTCGGTGCTTCTGGTGCACTTCAACAACAAATCGAACAAGGTGCACCTGCTGATTTATTCTTCTCTGCAGCAGAAGATAAATTCCAAACCCTTGTTAAAAAAGGATTCATTAATGAAAAAGAAGGGAAAAACCTTCTTGGAAATGAACTAGTTCTAGTCGTTCCAAAAGATAGTTCTCTTACAAAATTTCAAGATTTAAAGGATGCGAAAATCAAGAAAATCGCACTTGGTACACCCGAATCTGTACCTGCAGGAAAATATGCAAAAGCTTCTCTCACACATGAAAATCTTTGGAATGACGTTCAAAATAAAATCGTATTTACAAAAGATGTTCGCCAAGTGTTAACATATGTAGAAACAGGTAATGTTGATGCTGGTATTGTATATAAAACAGACGCTCTCGTTTCAGACAAGGTGAAAATTGTAGAGGCGGTAGCGGCTAATTCTCATGAGCCAATCCACTATCCTTTAGGTGTTATAAAGGAATCTAAGCATAAGAAAGAGGCGACTTCATTCTATGAGTATTTGCAATCAAAAGATGCACAATCTATCTTTAAGAAATATGGATTTACAATCCTGCCATAATTGCTATGAGCTTTGATACAATTTTGTCACCTGTCTTTCTATCCTTGCGAGTAGCTACATGCGCCACCATTATCGTTACGATCTTAGGAACGATTATTGGACGAGCATTGGCGCGCTCCTCGTGGCGATATAAAGTACTACTAGAAACTATTTTCTTATTACCAATGGTGCTTCCACCAACTGTTATCGGCTTTTTTCTAATTATCATTTTTGGAAATAACAGTCCCATTGGAAAGTGGATTGAATCATTATTTCAGCAGTCCATTATGTTTACATCTACTGCTGCTATCATTGCTTCTACAGTCGTTGCATTTCCGCTCATGTATCAATCAGCAAAAACAGGATTTTCCATCGCGAATGTGCAAATTGAAGATGGTGCGCGCGACCTTGGTGCGAGTGAATATCAAGTTTTTCTACACGTTACACTCCCACTTGCATTCCCCGCGCTACTTAGCGGTATGATTTTAAGCTTCGTTCGCGCACTCGGGGAATTTGGTGCTACTTTAATGTTTGCAGGAAATATACCTGGCAAAACACAAACGATTCCAACTGCAATTTATATGGCTATTGATGCAAGTAATATGCAACTCGCTTGGACTCTTGTCATCATAACAATTAGCATGTCATTACTATTTTTATTATGTATTCAAATCATTAACAAGCGAATTACCACTTCCTAAAGCAGTTTTCGACAAAAGCTGCTTTTTTTATTTCCCGAAAAATAAAATGACCTAACTAATGACTGAATTTTATTTCTTATTTAAATATACATTTTATTTGAATTCACTTTCTAAAATAGGTAATTTCCTGTTATTATATGAAAGTGTTTCAAAAAGTGAAGAAATGAAAACGCATTTATATCGTAAGTTCTTCATCCTGTTTTAGCGATCGGTAATCTTCTACTCTATTAGTGGGGCATTACCGATCGTTAGAACGATATGTAATTATATTGGTATAGAAAACCGAAGGGAGTCTTGTAATGGACATTTTATTAGCGCTTCTTCCTGCAATCGCATGGGGAAACATCTTATTAGTAAGCGTAAAAATGGGCGGTGGTGCATATAGCCAAACGGTAGGTATGACAATCGGTGCTCTATTCTTCGCAACAGTTATGTATGTATTTACTCAACCAGCTTTAACAATGACAGTCTTGATTGTTGGTTTTATTTCAGGTTTATTCTGGGCTTTAGGACAAGTAAACCAATTAAAAACAGTTGAAAAACTAGGTGTTTCAACTACTGTAACGATTTCTACTGGTATGCAACTTGTTGCAACTTCTATCTTTGGGGTTATCGCTTTCCATGAGTGGACTACTACAACAACGATTGTTCTGGGAACGATTGCAATCCTATTAATCGTAGTTGGTGTTGTATTCACATCACTAGATGATAAAGAAAATGCACAGCCACCAGGACAATTGAAAAAGGGACTTCTTACTTTAATTGTTTCTACTTTCGGTTATCTTGTATATGTAATTATTATTCGTTGGTATAACATTGATGGTTGGTCTGCTATTTTACCACAGGCAGTTGGTATGTTCGTTGGTGCGGTTGTACTGACGTCTAAACATAAACCATTTAACAAATATGCAATGCGTAATGCTTTATCTGGTTTACTATGGGGAACAGGAAACTTATTCTTACTTCTTTCATTACCACGTGTCGGAGTAGCGACAAGCTTCCCGTTATCTCAAACTGGAATCGTTATCTCAACATTCGGTGCGATTGTCTTCTTAGGTGAAAAGAAAACAAAACGTCAATTGATCTTTATTGCACTAGGTAGTGTTTTAATTATCGGCGGCGCTGTATTGCTTGGTATGACAAAAGCATAAATTCACACTATATTTAACCCCCCTGAAACGTATATGCTTCAGGGGGGTTTTTGATTACAATTATTTTCTAAATATAATTATTTACACGTTCTCGCTCTTTATGGTTTTTCTTCCATTCTAGCAAGCCATCGATACATAAAAATAGATTAATAATAGCTAATACTAACATGACGTATAAGCCCGTTGAAATATAAATCACAATGCTAACTATGTTATACAAAATCCATAAATGCCAATTTTCTAAGATTTTTCGGCTCAGCATAAATTGAGCTACTAATCCTAATACAGCGTTTAAAGCATCTAAATATGGACTTGTCGATTCTAAATAACGGACTTGATAATATCCCCAACCAATCCAAGCAACTAAAATAAAAAGTATATAAATAATCCATCCTTTCAAATCTAAGCGAACTGTCGGCTTTACCTTCTCCTCTCCACTACGCGCAATCCAGTAATACCAACCGTACACATTAAATATAAATTGGAAGGCTGCTAATACTGCCATTGCGTATAAGCCTTGTGTAGTGAAAATATACAGAAATACCGCAACTGTAATCATCCCAAATAAAAAGTTTGATACCTTTTCCCTTGCAAGTAACCAAACATTAATAATCCCCATAACCGATGCGAAAATTTCAATATAACTTGATCGGATATAGAATCCAACTAATATGCAAATAATACTAGAAATGAGTAAAAAAAGTGGACTTCTAACCATATTTATCTCTCCCCAGATATGTAACAAACTCCCTATCAACAGTATAAGAAATAACTCTTATACTTACTATAAATTTTCTCCTGTAAAACCCCCCACTCATCTATTCCACTTACGATAAGCCGTTTCTTTTTACAAAATTCTCTTAAAAATGGTATCGTTTTTTATAACATATTCTCATCAGAAAGGAATAAAGGATATGCCTAATAAACATCGAATTTTATTTATTGGTGCCGGTCGTATGGCAGAAGCTATATTTACTGGACTACTTACAACAAGTAAAGAATACATCGAAGAAATTATTGTTTCCAACCGAAGTAACATAGAAAAACTAACGCAATTACAAACTCAATATGATCTATCGATTACAACAGATTGGAAACAGCATATTAAATCTGTAGATACAATCGTTTTAGCAATGCCGCCTGTCGCACATGAACAGCTATTAGCGGATCTATCCCCTCTTCTAACTAATCAATTTGTCGTGACAGTTGCTGCCGGAATCGGACCATCTTATCTAGAAGAAAGACTTCCCCAAGGGACACCTGTTGCTTGGATTATGCCAAATACAGCTGCTGGGATTGGAAAGTCTATCTCCTTATATACGACGGGACATTCTGTAGATGAAACACATCAAGAAACGTTACAACTTCTTTTAAAAGGTATCGGTACCTCACAGTTTTGTACCGAAGAGGAAGTT
The DNA here is from genome assembly GCF_038004785.1 of Bacillus sp. FSL R5-0709. Lineage (NCBI taxonomy): Bacteria > Bacillati > Bacillota > Bacilli > Caryophanales > Bacillaceae > Bacillus > Bacillus sp. FSL R5-0709. Next base: position 193,525 of record NZ_JBBORT010000001.1, on the reverse strand, counting down.
CACCAACTTACCGCAGTTACTGGTAGTGCACCCGCTTTTCTCTATCACTTTGCTGAAGGTTTAATTGAAGCAACGAAAAGCTATGGGATTGATGAGGAAACAGCAAAACACCTTGTCATTCAAATGATTGCTGGCTCTGCCGCTATGCTCCAGCAAAATCAGGATCCAGCTATGCTCCGCGAACAAGTAACAACACCAGGAGGTTCAACGGCTGAAGGCTTAAAAGTTCTATATGAAAATAATTTTTCAGAAGTCATTCAACAAGCAGTTGAAGCGACCAATAAAAAAGCTAGGGGGAATTAATATGACTTTAACAAGTTTAAACGACTATACAACATTACATAACGGCGTGAAAATGCCTTGGTTCGGCTTGGGTGTTTTTAAAGTTGAAGATGGTACAGAAGTAATTGATTCTGTAAAAGCAGCTATAAAAAATGGATACCGTAGTATCGATACTGCTGCGATATATAAAAACGAAGAAGGCGTTGGACAGGCAATTCAAGAATCTGGTATTCCTCGTGAAGAGTTATTCATCACTTCAAAAGTGTGGAATAGTGATCAAGGTTACGAGTCAACACTACAAGCATTTGAAACTACATTAGAAAAATTAGGTCTGGAATATTTAGATCTATATTTAGTACATTGGCCTGTAAAAGGAAAATACACTGAATCATGGAAAGCTTTAGAGCAGCTTTATAAAGATGGTCGTGTTCGTGCTATCGGTGTGAGTAATTTCCATATTCACCATTTGCAAGACGTATTTGAAATTGCAGAAATTAAACCAATGGTTAACCAAGTGGAATACCACCCACGTTTAGCACAAGAAGAATTACATGCCTTCTGTAAAGAACATAACATCCAGCTTGAAGCTTGGTCACCATTAATGCAGGGGCAGCTACTTAATCACCCAACATTACAAGAAATCGCTACGAAATATAATAAATCGACTGCACAAGTTATTTTACGTTGGGATCTACAAAATGAAGTTGTAACAATCCCTAAGTCTATTAAAGAACACCGCATTATTGAAAATGCAAACATCTTTGACTTTGAATTAAGCTCAGATGATATGAAAGCAATTCAAGCTTTAAATGAAAATCATCGCGTTGGTCCAGATCCAGATAACTTTAACTTCTAGTAGGGAAACCACTGCCATATGCAGTGGTTTTTTTTAAAAAATAAAACTGAAAATTTAAACTATATTCCATTTGATTGACACTTCATTATCTAAGGTGTAAGATTTTGAATTATCAAAGAAACACAAAAATTAATAAAATTTATTTGTTTACTCATTGTATCAAGAGAGGTGGAGGGACTGGCCCTTTGAAACCTCGGCAGCAGGTTCATTTTGAATACTGTGCCACTTCCTGCAAGCTTTGTGCTTGAAAGATAGAATGAGGGACTTCGTTTATATACGGGTGCATAACTTGTACGTAAAAATCCCTCTTTCTCAATACGAAAAGAGGGATTTTTTGTTTTTCATTTCCCTCATCATCATCCAATCTTATTAACTATTTAGGAGGAAAATCAAATGAAAAAGAAGTTTGTACCCGGTATTGCATCAGTTGTAGGAGTAAGTATTTTATTATCTGGTTGCGGTAGTTATAAAAACGAAGCGAGCGGAGCAAATGCAAAAGATGAGGCACCTAGTAAGCAAGTTTTAAACTTATCTTCTCCTACTGAGATTCGAACAATGGATACGGCTCGTGCTACAGATACTGATTCTGGTCAAGTAATGAGAAACGTATTTGAAGGTTTATACAATCTTGGTGAAGGTAATAAACCTGTTCCTGGCGTTGCGAAATCTCATGAAGTAAGTGCTGATAAAACGAAATACACATTCCATTTACGAGATTCAAAATGGTCGAACGGCACACCTGTAACAGCGAAAGATTTTGTCTTCGCTTGGCAAAGAGCTGTCGATCCAGCAACAGCTTCTGAATATGCTTTTTTATTCCTGGATATTAAAAACGCTAAAAAAATTAATAGCAAAGAACTCCCATCCGATCAACTTGGTATAAAAGCAGTTGATGACCATACGTTTGAAGTAGAATTAGAGCGCCCTGTTCCGTATTTTATTAGCTTAACGGCGTTCCCAACATTTCTACCAATCAACGAGGAATTCTTTAAAGCACAAGGTGATAAGTACGCTTTAGAAGATAACAAAATCTTGTACAACGGAGCTTTTACACTAAGCGATTGGAAGCATGAACAAAGCTTTAAATTTAAGAAAAACCCTACCTATTGGGATAAAGATAATGTCAAACTCGAAGAAATCAATTTCAACGTTGTGAAAGAGAAATCAACAGAAGTAAATTTATTCGAATCCAAACAATTAGACCGTATAAAACTAACATCTGACTTCGTTGATAAATATAAAAAGGATGCTAACTTTAAAGAACGTCCGAACGTAGGGGTACAGTTTTTACGTATGAATCAGCAAAACAAAGTACTTCAAAACGTTTCTGCACGCCAAGCAATCGATCAAACAATTGATCGAAAATCTTTTGTAAATACGTTATTAAATGATGGCTCTACACCAACCTTTAGTCTCGTGCCGAAAAACTTTGCAAAAGGGCCTGATGGAAAAGACTTCCGTACTGCAAACGGCGATTTAACAAAAGTTGATACAACATCTGCACAAGAATTATGGAAGAAAGCAAAAAAAGAACTTGGTTCTGAAAAGATAACATTAGAATTATTAACAAGTGATGGTGACCTTGAGAAGAAAACTGGTGAGTTCCTAAAAGGACAACTAGAAAAGAATTTAGATGGCTTAACGGTAAATATAAAACCGCAACCACGTAAACAACAAGTTTCACTCTTATTAAAAGGTGACTACGAGATTGGAATTGACGGTTGGAGCCCTGACTTTGCTGATCCAATTACATTCCTTGAACTATTTACGACGAATAACCCTTACAATTTAGATCATTACTCTAATAAAGAGTTTGATGAGACAATTGAAAAAGTTAAAACTACTTTGGCTGGTGATGAAAAAGCTCGCTGGGAAGCGTTACTAGCATCAGAAAAAATCTTATTTAAGGACTCTGTTATCGCTCCTCTTTACCAAAAAGGAGAATCTTATTTAGAGCGTTCTTATGTGAAAGGCATTGTGCAAGTAGACTTTGCAGGTCAATTAAACTTCAAATGGGCAAAAATTGAAAAATAAAGTGAAACTTTAATCAGCCCTCACCAATCGGGCTTTTACGGGCAGTTGATCCCCCCTAACTTCTTTGCTTTCACTGAATTTTGAGGCGAGGATCTTACTGCCCATTAATGCGGGATAAAATGCAACTTAGATCATCGTGTTCTCACCCACCCCCATTGTTTTTTTAGCAAAATATATTAAAAGCAGATTCCCTAATATGAGGAAATCTGCTTTTTCAATATATTATTCCAAGAAATTAACACTCCACTTTTTATTATTGACATATAGTTCTTTCCAGTGTTAATATTCTAAATAATCAAAGAAACAAAATATTTTATCATCAAAATGTAATGTCTACTAAGTTGAAACATATAACGATAGATTATAGTTCAACATGTATATACATATAGAATACCTGATTACCTATATACACATATTTATAATAGGTTTTCTCTCCTTCTATAGCTACACTTCAAGACATGGACATTATGACGTTACGAACAACACATTTAGGGAGGAAAGAACAATGAAGAAAAAAGTTGTACCTGTTGTTGCATCTGTTTTAGGGGCAAGTCTACTACTAACTGCTTGCGGGGGAAATAAAGATAATGCAGGCGGAGCAAAAGCGAACGATAAAGCACCTGATAAACAAGCGATTAACTTATCATTTGCTTCAGAAATTCCAACAATGGATGTTGCAAAAGCGACGGATGGGGAATCCATGAATGTAATGAGAAATGTTTTTGAAGGTTTATATGCTATAGGAGAAGATAATAAACCGATCCCTGGTGTTGCTGAATCGGTTGACATTAGTCCGGATAAAACAAAGTATACTTTCCATCTTCGTGATTCAAAATGGTCAAACGGTACTCCTGTTACAGCAAAAGATTTTATTTTCGCTTGGCAACGTGCCGTTAACCCTGAAACAGCTGCTGAATATGCATTCTTATTCTTTGATATAAAAAATGCGAAACAAATAAACCAAAAAGAAGTAGCAATCGATCAATTAGGCGTTAAAGCTCTTGACGATAAAACTTTAGAAGTACAACTGGACCGCCCTGTTCCCTACTTCTTAAGCTTAACGACATTTGCAACATTCTTACCAATCAATGAAGAGTATTTAAAATCTCAAGGCGATAAATACGGTTTAGAAACAAATCATTTAATTTACAATGGTGCTTTCACATTAGATAACTGGAAACATGAACAAAGCTTCCAATTGAAGAAGAACCCTAACTATTGGGATGCTAAAACTGTAAAACTAGAAGAAATCAACTTCAATGTCGTTAAAGATAAATCTACAGAAGTTAACTTATATGATTCAGGACAAATTGATCGTGTTGCTTTAACTGCGGAGTTTGTTGATAAGTATAAGAACGATTCCAACTTCAAGGAACGCGCTGAAGTCGGTATCCAATTCTTACGACTAAATCAGAAAAATGCAGTATTAAAAAATCAACATGCACGCCTCGCTATTAACGAAGCAATGAATAAAAAAGCGTACGTAGAAACAATTTTAAATAACGGTGCAATCCCAGCAGAAGGAATGGTTCCTGCGAAATTCGCAAAAAGTCCAGACGGTAATGACTTCCGTAAAGAGAATGGAAATCTAGTCAAAGATGATGTGAAATCTGCAAAAGAAAACTGGAAAAAAGCGAAACAAGAACTTGGTACTGACAAAGTAACAATTGAACTATTAACAAGTGATAATGCTTTAGCTAAGAAAACTGGTGAATATTTAAAAGGTGAATTAGAAAAGAATCTAGATGGATTAACAGTGAATTTAAAACCTCAACCACGTAAACAACAGTTAAAACTACTATTAAGTGGTGATTACGAAATTGGAATCGATGGCTGGGGCCCTGACTTCGCGGATCCTATTACATTCTTAGATCTATTCACAACAGATAGTGCTTATAACTTCGATAAATACTCTAACAAAGAGTACGACGAGCTTATTCGTAAAGTAAAAACTGATTTAGCTGGTGATGAAAAAGGTCGCTGGGAAGCAATGAAGCAAGCTGAAAAAATCTTATTACAAGATGGTGCTGTCGCTCCTTTATACCAACAAGGTCGCTCTTACTTACAACGCTCTTTCATTAAAGGACTTGTAACAACTGACTTCGGCGGTGAATTTAACTACAAGTGGACAGAAGTTGCAAAATAATAAACACTAGTAAAAAAGGTATCCCACGAAGGATACCTTTTTTACTTTATGCTTCTTTAACTACAGAACTTCCCCTCTTTACTATCACTTTTATACCTATAGTGATTCCCGCTACCAATTGTGTAACTAAAATAATAAATAATAACGAAATAATATTTTTTCTAAATTAACTCCGCCGAATATTATTGTATAATAACCATTCGCTGCGTATGTTGCGGGAAATAATCCCGAACGGCAAACCTGTTTTTCCAATGCAGTGATAAATACATATGTATTAATACTAAGAAGACTAAAAGGACGATTATCAACTCTCTTCATAGCTCTCTTTTTGTATTGAACCAAAACTCATCATAAATATAACCATAAATATCAAATATGTTCTCCACGTCAAAGAAGGTATATGCCCTGACCAAAGATAACTAATTAAATAGTTGATTCCCATAATACACGATGATACTACTAAACTAATACTTATCAATTTCACATATTTGAGCATATCTTTTCTCCTTACTTTTTAATTTTCTATTTCTTCAAATTGCAGATTCACCGGCTCTTCTAGGAGTGTTTCATAAAAGTTTTCTGCCAAATCTGTTGAAGGAATTTTTTCATCCACTTCATCAAAACGAATACTATCTAGCCAGACACAGCCTTCTCCTGATAATAAAACACCAAATGCAATACCAAGTGCTTCTTCTTTTATATCTAGTACAACCGAGTATGATTGCCAGTTATTCGTATTTTTAATTGGACGATTTTGCATGTTATCCATAGCAATAGGCTCTGTATCTTTTCCGTCTACTCGCATCCACAATCCTGCCCAGTCTTTTACATTTTCACTCTTAATAAATGCTGTTAAACGCAACTTCTTACCTACATATTTATCCGCTCGGAACATTTGCATTAATGTTGAAAACCCTCCGTGTGTAACGTTCTCTTTTCCTTTTATATATGCAGATACTTTTCCTTGATGAACAACTTCGTAATCTAAACCCATCTCATATTCAGCAGGATGACTTCCACTTAATACCCATCCTTTCGGTATACCTTTTTCCATTGAAACGCCCTCTCTTTCTATATAAAATGACTGGAAATATTTCCGATATTTTTTTGGTGGTAATTGAAACATTCTTTTAAAAGCTCTAGTAAATGCCTCTTGTGAGGAAAAGCCATTTTGCACTGCAATATCAATGACTGCTCTTTCAGTCGATACTAAAGCCTGTGCAGCATGAGTTAATCTTCTCTTACGAACATAATCCGTTACACTCATCCCAATATAACTTTGAAAAATACGATGAAAATGGTACATCGATACTGCCCCGTGAAATGCCACTCTTTCTGTTGTAAGCTCTTCATGTAAATGATTCTCTATATATTCGATTGCTTTTTTTATCATCTCTTTATATTCTTCATGCATTTCAGTACCTCCTTACAACTTCAATTTACCATATACATACAAATCATTTTTGATTTAAATTGCGGATTAATTCTTAAAGCTATAAGTAAATAATTTATTTTCAACACATACATAATTACATGAAATTGGGAAAAACTTGTATAGAACAAATTTACATAAGGAGGAATTTATAATGAGAATTTTACTATCAATTTTATTAGCTCTTATGCTAGTACCTGCATTAACAGGATGTAAAGCTCCTGCAAAAGAAGACACAACTTCTAATAAAAAGACTACAGAAGAGGCAAAAAACGAAGCTCCTGCTGATTTAAAGCTAAATTTCAATGAATTTGATTTAAAAGCGGACTATCAGGATACAAAGAAAGACTACGAAGCTGATTATAAAAATGTAGCAGCCGATAAAAAAATGGAAGCAAAAGTTGAAGACCATAAAGCAGATGTAAAATTAACAGGTGATGAAGCTATTACAAAATTAAGCCCTCTTCTACAAGAATTAAAATTCGATAAAAACACACCAGATCAAGAAGTAATCGATCAAGTAGTAAATGTATTCAAACTTGATAAAGACTATCAAAAATTCGCTTTAGAAGTTGTCTTCTCTGACGGAACGAAAAAAGAATATAAAAGAGAAATAAAATAAAGAAGTAGGCGGTTGCCTACTTCTTTATTTTTTAATTTTTACGTATCTTAGTTCTGGACTAGAACCGATAATGAATTGGACGCCAGATACTGATGATTTTTGTAAATACGAAGAGCTTGGGAAAATAATTGGGATTAATGGTGTATCATCAAACATAATATCTTCTGCTTTATGCAATAGGTCAAAGCGCTTATCTTCGTTTTGTTCAACTTCTGCTTCTTTTACTAAAGCGTCAAATTCTTTATTATGCCATTTTGCATAGTTGTTTGGACCATCACCTGCATATAAATCTAGTTTAGTAATTGGATCTAATAGAGAGCCGCCCCATCCCATATAAGCTAATTGGAAATCACTTTGCTTGTATGTGTCGATGTAACTCTTCCACTCTTTATTCTCTAATTTAATATCTACACCAAGATTTTTCTTAAACATTTCCTGCATTGCTTCTGCTACTTTTTTATGTTGTGTATCTGTAGTGAATTTTAATGTTACTTCAGGTAATGTAGACCAACCTTGCTCTTTCATGCCCTCTTCTAATAATTTTTTCGCTTCTGCTGAATCGAATTTTACGTAATCGCCTTTTTCTTTACGGAAATCACGACCACCTTGTGTTTTTGCTCCTTCTGGAACGAATGCATATGCTTCTTGTGCATTATTTTTATACAGTTTTTCAACGATAAACTTACGATCAACCGCTAATGAAAATGCCTTACGTACTTTCGCATTTGTAAACGGCTCTTTTTCTACGTTAAAGGAATAAATATAAGATGAGAATCCTGCAACACGCTTATATTCTTTGTTTCCTTTTTCTTTTTCAATCATCTCTTGTGGTAAACCACTTAGTAAATCTAATTCTTTTGACTTGTACAATTGGTACGCTGTTTTAGAATCTGGAATAATACGAAACTCAATTTCTTTTAATGTTACCTTTTTATCATAGTATTCTTTATTTTTTTGTACTGTAATAGCTTGGTTATGCTTCCATTCTTTTAATGTGAATGGTCCGTTCGTAATTAACTCTTTTGGATCTGTTTTTAATTTATTATTATCATCAATTGATTTTTTAGATAATGGAATAAATAATGAACTTGCTAATTTTTGTTTAATAGAAGCAACTGGGTGCTCAAGTGTTACCTTTAATGTTTGAGGATCAACGACTTGAATACCAACTTGTCCTTCTTCACCTTTTCCAGTATTATATGCCTCTGCTCCTTTAATAAAATACATTTCTGTCGCATTCATAGAACCCGTTTTCGGATTTAATAATCGCTTCCAGGCAAACTCAAAATCATTTGCTGTAATAGGAGAACCGTCCGACCAGTTAATATCTTTCTTTAAATGAATTGTATATTCAGTTCCATCAGCGTTTACTTCTTCTTTCTCTGCTAATTCATTTTGATATTTCCCGTCACTATCTTGCGTATATAAACTTGAAAACAATTGCCCAATTACATAACCTGACGTGCTATCTGTCGCAATGGCAGAATCAAGCGTATACGGATCGCTACTAATATTCGTTACTACTCGATCGCCTTCACCCTTACCAGCACTCGCCTTTTGCGTCTCTTTCTTACCGCAAGCAACAGAAGTAATTGCTAAAACAGTCATAATGACAAACAGTAAAAACTTCTTCATCCTACATTCTCCTTTAACCTGAAATTTTTGGTGTTGATGCTAATAATGTTTTTGTATAAGAATGTTGTGGATTACGGAATACTTCGTCCGTATATCCAAATTCAACAAGTTCTCCTTTGTATAAGACAGCCACTTTTTCACATAAATAGTGAACCATCGGTAAATCATGCGCGATAAATAAATATGTATAGCCTTGTTCCTTTTGAATCTTTTGCAACAAGTGCACAATTTGGATTTGAAGTGAAACATCTAATGCTGAAATTGGTTCATCAAGGATTAAAACTTCTGGCTCACATAATAACGCTCTTGCAATAGCAATACGTTGACGTTGTCCGCCGCTAAATTCGTGTGGATAGCGATCAATATATCGTCTATCTAATCCAACACGCTCTAGTGCATCACCTGCGACTTTATCTTTCAATCCTTTATCGCCTAAACCGAATGAAATATAGCCTTCTGTTACAATATCGCTTACTTTCCAGCGCGGATTTAATGCCGCTGTGGAATCTTGAAAAATGAACTGTACTTTCTGTAAGAAATCCCGCTTATGAGCTGACTTCAGCTTGTGAACAACTTGACCGTTATAATCAATTTCACCAGACGTTGGACGCTCGATCCCAGCTATGAGCTTACCAAGTGTTGTCTTTCCAGAACCACTTTCCCCAATAATGCCAAGCGTTGTTCCTTTCGGGATAGAAAGTGATATATCTTTTAAAGCTGCGATTTCTTTATTTTTACTTCCATACGTTTTCGTTACTTGCTTTACAGTAATTAAATCTGTCGTCATGAGGCATTCACCTTCTCTTTTGATTTCGCTTTATTATGCTCCAGAATATGTTGCCAGCAATGTGAGCTATGCTCCTCAGAATATGTCGTTCTCTCTGGGAAGCGATGAATACATTCTTTTATCGCTACTGGGCAACGATTTACAAAAGGACAACCAAAGCTATTTAATGTTTCAATGGAAGGTGTCGTTCCTTCTATAGCACGTAATACTTTTTCGGAATCATCCATATTCGGAATTGCTTGTAATAAACTTTTCGTATATGGATGCTTAGGTGAACCTATTACTTCTTGTATCGTCCCTTTTTCAACGACACGTCCTCCGTACATTACCACTACTCGATCAGCTACTTCACGTACAAGTGCCAAATCATGTGTAATTAATAAAATACTCGTATTTTGTTTTTCTTTTCTTGCTTTTAACAACTCCATAATTTGCTTTTGAATCGTTACATCTAATGCTGTTGTAGGTTCATCTGCAATAACAAGCTTTGGGTGACAAGCAAACGCAATTGCTAAACAAATACGCTGCCTCATCCCCCCACTTAATTGATACGGGTATTGTTCAAAGCGTTTCTCTGCTTCATGTATCCCTAAATCATTTAGTAAGTTAATCGCAATTTCTTTCGCTTCTTTTCTCGATTTCTTTTCATGTTGCAAAATTACTTCTGCAATTTGTTTGCCTACCTTCATCGTTGGGTTTAAAGATGAAAGCGGATCTTGAAAGATAAAGGAAATATCTTTCCCGCGAATTTGATTCCATTCTGATTCTTGTAAACCAGTTAATTCCTTTGATTTGAAAGATACATTTCCATCATCAATATGAATTGATTCTTGATTTAAGCCGATAATAGATTGTGCTGTAACACTTTTCCCTGAACCACTTTCTCCGACAAGTGCAACTATTTCACCTTCGTTAATAGAAAAGGAAACATGCTTCACAATCGCTTGCTTACTATTCTCTTTTTCAACGGCCAACGTTACGTTTTCTAAAGATAAGATTTGTGCCATGTTTTTTCTCCTTTCGATTACGTTTTACGATTTTCGGATCAATTGCATCTTGCAAACCATCACCAATCGCATTAAATGCGAACATGATGAATGCAATCATGATTGCCGGGAAGAATAGTTGCCACCATTCTCCGCTTAGTAACGTCCCAAGTGCATCGTTCGTCATCGTGCCCCAGCTTGCCGCCGGTGATTGTACTCCAAGTCCGATAAAGCTTAAAAATGATTCTGAGAAAATAGCTGCTGGAATGGTAAATGATAAATTTACGATAATAATCCCTGTTAAGTTTGGAATTAAATGCCCATATATAATTTTCATATGAGGTGTACCTAATCGCTCTGCTGCGATAACAAATTCTCTTTGTTTTAAAGACAAGACTTGCGCTCTAATGAGGCGTGCCATGCCAATCCATCCCGTCAATGCAAGGGCGATAATAATTGTAAAAAGGCCTGGTTTCATAACAATTAATAGTAAAATAACAATTAACAAATATGGAATACCGTATAACACTTCAATCCCTCTTATAATCCACTCGTCAATTAACGTTCCAAGACGATTACGTCCTCTCACATATCCACTAAAGCCACCAATTAGTACACCTAGCCCAATATCAAGAGCTGCTGCCACTAATCCAACTGTTAGTGAAATTTTCCCTCCAGCCCAAGTACGCGCCCATATGTCTCTTCCTAAATCATCTGTTCCGAACCAATGCTCACTACTAGGTGGTAAGTTTGTTGCTTCTTTTACTTGTTCACTCGCAGTAAATGACGTTAAACTTTCGCCAATAAGCGAGAAAACAATAATTAGTAATAACGTCACTGCCCCTAAAACTGCTATAGGGTTTGATATAAACTTGCGAAACACTTCCTTTTTCCGGCTAATCGTTTGCTGATCTTTATTTATCGTTAATTCTTTTTTCTCTTCATTCGTTAATAACTGGTCATTAATTTCATAAGCCCCCATTTAAACATCACCCTCCTTACGTAATAGAACGAATGCGCGGATCAACAATACGATGAATGATATCTGTAATAAAAATACATACAATTAATAGCGCACTATAGAAAATGGTTGTTCCCATAATCACCGGATAATCTCGGTTGAAAATACTGTCTACAAAATATTTTCCTAAACCAGGAATTGAAAAGATTTTTTCAATAACGAAAGTCCCTGTTAAAAGTCCAGCCATTAATGGGCCAACAAATGTAAGTACCGGAACAATCGCATTTCGAAGAGCATGTCTTATAATGATTTTCTTAATTGGTATACCTTTCGCTCTCGCTAGCTTAATATAATCACTCTGCAACACTTCAATCATATTAGAGCGAACAAATCTTGTAATAACTGCGATTGGTCCTAACGCTAATGCGAAGGAGGGTAATACAGTATGCTCAAATGTTCCCCAAGACGCCACTGGTAGTAATTCAAATTGTATGGCGAATACTTGTATAAATAGTGGTGCTAAAATAAAACTAGGAATAGAAATACCGAGAATCGCAAGCAAGCTCACACTATAATCAATCACTTTCCCATGATATAGCGCGGCAAATGTACCTGCGGCAATTCCGACTAACAATGAAATAACAAGTGCTTGTAAACCAATAATTGCCGATGGTCCAAAACCAGTTGTTATAATTTCCGATACACCTTGACCTGTCGATTGAACAGATTCGCCAAAATCAAAATGAACTACCCCATCCAAATAAGCAACATACTGATTCCATAACGGTTCATCAAGGTGATACTTCGCTCTCATGTTTTGTATTACTTCTTCAGGAAAGATTTTCGCATCTGATGAAAACGGATCACCTGGAATAATATGCATAATTAAAAATGTTATTGTCGTAATGACCCATAGCGTGAATACCATAACCGATAGTTTTTTAATAACATACACTTCAATAACCCCCTAAACAAATGGATTTACTTTGTTTTATTGACATATTTGTTGCCATTACTCCTTCTCTACTTCTTAAAACACAAAAAGCCTTGATCTTAAAAAATAAGATCAAGGCTTAATAAACGAAGGCCCATCACTTATCTTTCAAGACTTGCTTGCTGGAATTAGCACGGTGTTCCTGTTACAGAACCCGCTGCTGAGGTGTCATAGGGCCAGTCCCTCTACCTCTCTGGATAAGTAAATTGCTATATTATTATTTGGTTCAAATTGTATATTTTGAATTATAATTCTGAAAAAATGAAAAGTCAATCAAATTGGATATATTTAGAAAAATCAGTTTTCTATTATATTAGTTATTGAAATTACAATCTTTCACTTATAATAAAAAGAAATTGTATTAAAGGAGTTATAAGATGGATCCACTACTTCTGGCTACTATAGGATTGCCATTAACAATCGTCATACTCGTCATCATCGGCTTCTATAAACTCTTCATTAAAAAGAAAAGCATCACTTCTTTTTACACTCCATTCGATAATATTACTGGACAAACAATTTCAGAATTTCACGAAGAACAGAAGATATTAGTATCCGAGGATGAAGACGGAGATGGTAAAAAGAAAAAATAACCTTGCGCATGCGCAAGGTTATTTTTTCGCCTCTGTTTGAAAGCGTTTATAGTATGTCGATGCTGTTGAAAAATTAATTTCTATATCACGAATCAACGATGAATCTTCTTCTTTAGCTAACTTCTGTAATTTTTTCATCGCTTGTTCTGCTTCATTTAAGAAACCAACATATAGTTCATGTTCGTCCTCTTTCGACTTCGGCACACGAATTTCTTTACGCATATGATCAATATCTTCTAACATGCCCGTCGTTACCTTCTGCACGTCTTCTTTATATTTAGCATCCGTTATTTCCTTACCGCCCTTTTCTTTTGCCACTTCCCATAACTGTAATGCTTTATTAATCTCTTTGTTCATCTTCATATCATATTTTTCATGTATTTCGCGATACACTTTCATCTCTTCTGTTTGTTCAGTAGATTGCTCTACCTTTTCTTTCGGTTCTTTCGTATCTTTATTTCCATTACACCCTGCTAGAAGGAGCATACTTCCCATTACAGCAATACCCAAAACCTTCTTCATCTCTTCTTCTCCTTTTATCTACAGCTATTACTCATTATAGTTTCTTTTATCTCCACTTGTTATTATACCGAGAACACCCTACTTTTTACACTTAAGACGAGCTCTTAATATACACACCAACATTTTTGTCACAGTATCGTCACTTTATGCAAATAACTTTTGCATCACCTTACAACACTGTATAAGTTATTTCAAAGAAATGAAAAAAGAGCTGATTCAACACATGTTTGAATCAGCTCTTTTTTATAAATTAAGCCTCTAAATTTTGTCTTTGTTGCAGTTCAAACTGCTTCTCACTTCTTCTGGCCATAAATAGATAACATAACACAGCACCAATTTCACAAAGCGCTATCACAACCCCCATCGGTAATGCGGTATTGCTTCCGCCAATACCTACTAATGGTGCAACAAGTGCTCCTGAAATGAACTGTAATAAACCTAGTAAAGCTGATGCTGTTCCTGCTGCTTGTTTTTGATTTCTCATCGCTAACGAGAAGCCGGTTGTTGATACAACCCCAACACTTGATACAACAAGAAATAGCGAGCATAAAACACCGATTAGCCCTATTCCTAATACGATTGTAAGTAGTAATGATAGACCGCCAACAGCCGCAATAATAATACCAGCAACAAATAAAGTTTTCTCATTAACTTTCCCTGCTAAACGGCCCGTAACCTGACTAGCAATAATAATACCGATACCGTTAATCGCAAAGAATAAGCTAAATTGCTGTGGTGATGCTCCGTATATGTTCTGCAACACAAACGGTGAACCAGAAATATAAGCAAACATTGCAGCTGTTACTAATCCTTGCGACAATGCATACCCCATAAATAAACGATCTTTCAGAAGCTTTCCGTATGTTGCAAGCGTTCCTGATAATCCACCTGTCTCTCTTTCTTCAGGAGGTAATGTTTCACGTAATACGAAAGTAGCTGATATTAGCATGAATACACTAATTGCTCCAAGAACGATAAAAACGCCGCGCCATGATGTGAACTGTAATAATTGCCCTCCAATAATCGGTGCCAAAATAGGCGCTGCTCCGTTTACTAACATAAGCAGTGAGAAAAACTTCGTCATTTCAGAACCTGAATACATATCACGTACCATTGCACGTGATATAACGATACCAGCAGATCCTGAAGCACCTTGTAAGAAACGTAAAAGCACTAAACTCCAAATCGATGGTGCAACAGCACAAAGTAAAGAAGAAGCAACATAAATAATAAGAGCGATAATAAGAGGTTTGCGTCTTCCGTAAATGTCACTAATTGAACCAATAAATAACTGCCCTACTGAAAGCCCAAGCAGACAAGCAGTTAATGTAAGCTGCGCGAGGGATGCACCCGTTTGTAAATCATCCGTTAACTTTGGTAAAGAAGGCAAATACATATCAATAGATAATGGCCCAATTGCCGTAAGTGTCCCTAATACAAGAATCATCCATAACCTGTTTGTCTTTACAGGTTTATATATTTCGTGATTAACTCCATTCACTTTTTCCATTCACCCTTTCATATAAACACTTAATCGTAACAATTATAGTTACAACATGAATATACGTCAAGTATACCGTATTTTCCTGTTTAATAATGTAAAAAAAGCGATAGAATCTCTATCGCTTTACTTTTTCAAATTACTATTTGTAAATTTAGATACAGATGCCATCATTTCTCCTGTGTCTAAATATGTGATTTGAATTGGATCTCCTACTTCTGTAAACATTGCATATGGGAATTTCTTCGCCGGTACCATGAATACTTTTTGCTCGTTTTCTAATAGTACGTACACAATCGTATTTTCACCTGATTTTTCTTTATACACACGTTGTACAGTACCTTCTTTTTGCGCTTCTTTCCCATTTGAAGTCGGTCTAAATGAATCACCACTTCCGCTCAGCGCATTTTTATAATTCTCAAGTGCTTCTTTTTGCGTTGAACCTGTTGCAAACACTTTTGCATTAGAAGCATATATGACAGTATGAGCACGTACTAATCCGCCGTCATCAATAACCGGTACAATCCAAGAAGGTTTACCATATACGTTATAAATAACCGGCATCGTTCCATGCCATTTCTCTCTCTTAAAGGAATTATCCACTACTTCTGTAGCAGCCGAACCGTCCATAATTCCCTTCACTTCTTTTCCGTTGTAGTAATACAACTTTCCTGTACGTGCATCAACTAATGAGTAGCCGAGGGCAGAATCTACGCCTTCTTTCGGAGAGGTGAAATCTGTAAAGTAATACAGTTTACCATCCTTTCCGAAGATTGGCGTAACGCCTTCCTTCGTCCCCCACTCAGTCGGCATCTTCATGTCAGTTTGTGAAAATTTCGTATTCCAAAATCCGTGAATGTATTTTCCGAAGTACGTATTTAACGTAGATGCTGTTTCATGATTTAATACACCATCAACGAATTTAGGTGCATTCCCTTTATCGTATCGTTTCACATCACCTGTTTGTGCATCAACAACGACAACGCCTTCTACTTCAAACCCTGATCTTCCTGAAATAAACTCGCCGTATGTCATTGTATAATACGGTTTTCCTTTATCATCAACTTCAAATTTTGGTTTCCCTTTAAAAACTAAATCTGGCTCTGCTTTTCGAACGACACGTTCTAATTTATTACCGAAAAACATGCTTGGTACATACTTCATTTTATATCCAAGATGTAATTTCGCTTCCGCATCAGGATTTGTACCTGACATCGTTACGTAACCTGGAATTGTTTCCGCTTTACGTGCTTTAAAAAATCCTGAAACTTCTATCGGTGCTACATATAAAGCCTCACCATTTACCATTTGTGGCGTTAATTCCCCTAGCTCAAAATAAGCTACTTTCGGAATATCACCAAATACCTTTTTCATTTTATTTTCCGCTGTTTTAGGCGGAACTGTAAACGGTTGGTCATTTTCAGTAAATGGCTCTGAGATATCTTTCTCTACCTTCACGACCGAATCATATTTCTTTTGCGAGATTACTATATCGTGCAAATAACCAAAATAGCCGTAACTTGCGAGTAAAAGGAACATTAGAAGTCCTTTTAACGTACCTTCTAATTTCCCTACCTGCTCTTGTGAGAATAAAACAAGCCCAATTAAAATCGCTACTGCAACAGAATAATGAGTAAGAATAGAATCTGCTCGATCATCAATTAGCCAGAAATATTCATAGATTGCAATACCTATCCAAAATAAAACAGGAATAACTAAAATAGATGATTTCTTACCCTTTACAACTTTCTCATTTCCTCCTTTATCCACCGCGCGAATTTTATTACCGCTTCTAGTCCATGGAATCAAAAACAAAGTGAGAATAGCTAAAACTATAAATTTCATCAAAGGCAATGTCCCCTTTTCTTTTGTCTTCTCCATAAGTATAACAAATAAAGGGTAATCAGGTAAAAATGGGAATGGAAATACTTTTAATTACTTATCACCGCGGCTTAATACAAATCCACTAACTACATATAAAACTGAAGCAATGTAAAAAATAGTCCCTATCGTAAAGAAATCCACTAGGTAACCAGTTGCAATTATAGCTACTCCGCCCCCAATTGATGTCCATACATGGTATTTTCCAATTTCGTAACCAGCTTCCTTATGCGCTACCTTTCGTGCTAACGATGTCTTCTCCGTATTACGCTGCACAGCACCTAAAATACCCATTAAAATTTGGAGAATGTATACATGCCAAACTTCTGTTGCAATAGGGAAAAAAAGCATTAATATAGCCATGGACCATGCGTATATAATTAATAACTTTCTATCACCTACCCTATCAGAGATTCTTCCAACTAACGGATATACTAGAGCTGAAGTTAAGGCAAATAAGCCGTACGCCCAGCCAAATTGCGAGAAACTATTTCCTACATTTCGAAGCAATAGTATATAAAAAGGAAATACCATACTACCCGCCATCATAATAATGCTTTGTGAGGCTACAAATCTTCTATATGTCATTTGCTATACTCCTTATAAAATAAATTCACAAACCTTTCCTCTGGGTCTACTTCCTTCTTCTTCTGAAGGAATTCTTCTATGCGAGGATACGCTTTCTTTAGTTGCTCCTTTTCCGGATAAGAATAATACGGTAAATAATAACTTCCATTATGCTTTAACGTAACATCAATCATCTTTTGAATGACCACTTTTGTTTTCTTTATTTCATCTTCAGAACGCCCTTGATTAATTAGAAGCACAAGCGCAAACATATCATCTTTCGCATAAGATAGCACCGCATTCTCATTCTTTTCTACATAGCGGATTGTAATGTTAAGAAGGTTTAATTCCTCTTCATTTAAAACGCTTCGCAAATCATCTATATACGCTGCAAAACCATCTATCGGTACAAAGTACTCTTGTAAAACTTCGGTCAAGTTTGGATTATCGTATTCCATAAAAGTACTATCAGATCTCATTACGTTATTTCGCGTTTCGTACTTACCATCTGTACGTTCAAAATAACTTCTTTGTATGTCCCAAAATGCGCCCTTTCCCCAGTCACTATAACGTGATAACCCGAGCAAAAATTTCGGCGTAGCTATAATATTTTCTTCTTTTAATTTGCTGTACTCTTTCAACTTCTGTTGATCTTCTGCCAGTACATAATCTGTCACATACATCTCTTTTAAAAATGAATTTGGGGCAACAGAAATACGTGCTAAATGCATACGTATATTCTCATCCCTTCGCACTTTATTCTTAAAGTATGAAGAGTATTCTTTATAATCTAGTACTTTCGTATGCGTTTCATACAATTCATCGTTTGTTAACTGTAGCGTCACATCTAAAATCACACCAAATAATCCATATCCCCCAATTACATACGGAAACAAGTCAGCATTTTCTTCTCTATTTACATTACGCACCGTACCATCTGCCATTAACAATCTGAACGACTCTACTGTACCAATCAATGCTTCATGACGAATATCACGCCCATGTACATTTACACTTAATGAACCACCAACAGTAAAAATATTTTGAGATTGCATCACTTGAACTGCAAGACCATATGGATTGATTTTCTTTTGAATGTCATTCCATGTGACACCGCTTTGCACCCTAATCCTCTTCTTCTCCGGATCGAATTCTAATATTTCATTATATCCTTTCATATCAAGCATCGTACCGTTCGGATAATACGTCTGTCCGCCTTGGCTATGTTGCATACCTGCAATAGAAATCTTCTCTCCAGAAACATTTGCATCTTGCACTAACTGTTTTAATGAACGTTCATCCTCAGCATTTTCAACACGTTTAATTTTCGTTGGAAGCAACTTTCCTACATCGCTCATAATAGGATGTTCTAGTTGCTCTTTATATGTATTTATAGATGTCGCAAGCAACACTGTATAAGCTACAATGACCACCGCTATCTTTCTTTTTTTCAAATGACACTCTCCTCTTCCACAGTTTTCCCTCTTCATATTGTACCTATTTTCCTAAGAAGAAAGTATAAAAAAGAGAGGGCACCTTATTTTAGGTCCCCCCTGATCAAAACTGTTACTTTGCTGCCGGCAATTGTATTGGGTCAAACTTTTCGTACGACGTATATTTTGCATTCGTAATAATGTGTGCCTTATCCTTACCATTACTACTCATAATCATATCTATCTTCGCTGATTCATATTTAAAATCTTTTGTAATGATATATTCTGCATCCACTTCTTCTATCTTCGCATTTTGTGCTTGTAACATTTTCTTCTGCGTTTCATCCATGCTAGTTAACATACTTTCTGTTTCTTGCCCTTTTAATGTAAATTTCAGTTTATATTTATCTCCGCTTTTCTCCATCTTCATTTTATCTAAAACTACTGCTGGTACTTCTAAATTATCTATAATATCTTGAGTCGCTTTCATTCCACCAGCGTTTAATTGCTCCTCTGGTACGGTTATAACTTCTCCTGTATTAGGGTTTTTCACCTCACCAGCAACTTTACCATCCACAGTATACACTACAACATCTGTACCAGAAATATTCATTTCAGAACGAGAATTCTTTGTCTTTGGCTCTAATTGCATCTTAGCCTTTAATATATCCATCTCTGTTCCCTCAGCTTTTAACCCTACATCATATGTCATCGTTACATTTTCTTCATTTTTAAAAGCTTCGTTCGTTTTCTTGAAAACATCCTTCGCTTCTAATTCCTTTTCTTTTTGCATGGCTTCTTTTTTCGGTTCATCAGTCTTTGTTGTTTTCTCATTGCTACACCCTACCCCTAGACTGATTGCAAGCACTAAACTTGAAATAATAATAGTTTTTTTCATAATGTCGCCCCCTTTCCCAAAATAATATCACCTCTTTTCCTACGAAATCTATATAATTTTTAATCTTTATTCGCTATATAGCGACATGTTTAATGAAGGTTTTAAATATGATGTAAATAACAACAACTCATTTCAGGAGGTCATTATGAAGGCGATCATTTGCACACAGTATGGACCACCTAACGTTCTTCAGCTTCAAAATATAGAGAAACCTACACCTAAAAAGAACGAAGTATTAATTAAAATTCACGCAACAAGTGTAACGACTGGAGATTGTAGAATACGCGGCTTTAATAGCCCCCTCTTATTTTGGATTCCTATGAGGATCATATTAGGTTTCAGAAAACCGAGAAAACCTGTACTCGGCGTAGAGTTATCCGGTGAAATCGAAGAAGTAGGAACAGATGTAACTCAATTTAAAAAAGGTGATCCAATTTTTGCATTAACAGAACTAAACCTCGGTGGTTATGCCGAGTACACATGCGTACATGAAAGTGGATTAATAACATTAAAACCTACCAATGTGACGTATGAAGAAGCGGCAGTTATTCCTTTTGGCGGAACTTCAGCATTACATTTCCTGAGAAAGGGCCGTATAAAAAAAGGGCAACAAGTGCTCATATATGGTGCCTCCGGATCAGTAGGAACAGCTGCTGTACAACTTGCTAAATATTTCGGCGCGACCGTTACGGCTGTTTGTAGTAATTCAAATTTTGAACTCGTGCAATCTTTAGGAGCTGATAAAGTAATTGATTATACGAAAGAAGATTTTACTAAGCAAGGCAAATGCTACGATATTATATTTGATGCAGTTGGGAAGTATAAACAATCCCTTTGTACAAATACATTAACACCCAATGGAAAATATGTATCTGTTAATGGAATGATGGCCAAGGTAAGTAAAGAGGATATGATTCTATTAAAAAAACTAGTCGAAACGGAAAAACTAAAGCCCGTTATTGATAGAACTTACCGATTAGAAGAAATTGCTGAAGCTCATATGTATGTGGAAAAGGGACATAAAAAAGGGAACGTTTCGATTACCTTAAAATAAAATATATTCAGAAAATAATATTGACAATTCTTTTTGTAAGATTTACTATTAGTACCATATTAAAAAACTACATACACATACTCTTATCAAGAGTGGCGGAGGGACTGGCCCGATGATGCCCGGCAACCGAGCTTATAACGTATAAGCTAAGGTGCTAATTCCTGCAGAACGATTTTCGTTTTGGAAGATAAGAGAGGAACCTATTTCGTCTATTCGGCACCTCTCTTATTTTTGAGAGGTGCTTTTTATTTTGGAACGTATATTAAGGGGGAATTATAGATGAAAAAGGTGTTATTAAGTATTGTAAGTGGAGCGGTATTATTGTTAGGTGCATGTGGTGCTAATTCTGATAAAGAGGTAAAAGCATTAGATGAGAAAAAGATTACTGTCGGCGTAACGGGTGGACCGCATGAACAAATTTTTGAAAAGGTAAAAGAAGTGGCAGCAAAAGATGGTCTCGAAATTGATGTAAAGGTATTTAATGATTATGTAGCGCCAAACGTATCTTTAGATGAAAAAAGCCTCGATGTAAATAGCTATCAAACTAAATCTTATTTAGACGTATTTAAAGCTGAACGCAACATGAAATTAACTGAAGTATTTTCCACAGTAACATTCCCTATGGGTGTATATTCTAAAAACTTAAAAGATGTAAAAGAATTAAAAGAGGGCGATGCAATCGCTGTCCCAAATGATCCAACAAATGAGCTTCGTGCTTTAAAGCTATTTGAAAAAGCAGGTGTTTTAAAGGTTGATCCAAAAGCTACAGAAAAAGCGACTGCAAAAGATGTAATTGAAAACCCGAAAAATTTAAAGATTGTTGAATTAGAGGCATCTCAATTACCAACACAGCTAAGTGAAGTAAAGGCAGCTGCAATTAATACAAACTTTGCATTAGGTGCAAAATTAAGCCCAGCGAAAGATTCTATTTTCCGCGAAGGAAAAGATTCACCATATGTGAATTGGGTCGTTGTTCGTACTGAAAATAAAGATGATGCTGTTGTTAATAAATTAAAGAAAGCTTATCAATCTAAAGAAGTAAAAGATTTCATTGAGAAAAAATTCGATGGTTCTGTTTTACCGTCTTGGTAGGAGCTGACTATAATGATTGAATTAAAAAACGTCTCCAAAGTATTTACAACAAAAAAAGGGAATGTTGAGGCTCTTAAATCAACTTCCCTTAAAGTAAAAAAGGGCGAAGTATTTGGAATCATCGGATATAGTGGCGCTGGTAAAAGTACATTAATCCGTTGTGTAAATTTATTAGAAAAACCAACGACAGGAGATATCATTATAAATGAACAAGAGTTAACAACCTTATCGACAAAAGAACTCGCAAAGGCGAGAAAAAAGATCGGCATGATTTTTCAAGGATTCAATTTACTTAAAACCGTTACCGTTTATGAAAATATCGCACTACCCTTACGTCTATCTGGTCTTCCCAAAAATGAAATTGAAAAAAGGGTAGAAAAGTATTTACGCATTGTTGATCTCTTTAATAAAAAAGATGCCTATCCAAGTGAATTATCTGGTGGTCAAAAACAACGTGTAGCGATCGCTCGCGCACTATCTCATGAGCCTGAAGTTTTATTAAGTGATGAAGCAACGAGCGCATTAGATCCGGAAACGACTGATTCTATTCTTGATTTATTATTAAAGATCAACGAAGAAATCGGAATTACGATTTTGCTAATTACACACGAAATGAATGTCATCCAGCGTATTTGTGACCAAGTTGCTGTAATGGAACATGGATCTGTCGTTGAAAGTGGAACAGTGAAGGACATTTTTACAAATCCACAACATGTAACAACGAAGAAATTTGTAAATAGCGCGTTTGCAGCTAAAATTCCAGAAGAGGTACAGAAAGAACTACAAAGCACCGGGGTAATCGTAACACTTTCATTTATAGGAACCGCTTCAGGAGAACCAGCGTTAGCTGTCGCTACAAAACGTTTCCACGTATATCCTAATATTTTATCAGGCAATATTACACAGTTAAAACATGAGGCATATGGAAAACTGATCGTTCATATGCAAGGTGAAAAAAGTGAAGTACACCGTGCCTTATCATTTTTACAAGAACAAGGGATCATCGTAGAAGGAGGTAGAACAGATTATGGGAAACAAGTCCTTTTTGGATGAGTGGGGTAACGTAATATGGGAAGCAACAATTCAAACATTTCAAATGACATCTATTTCACTACTTATCTCTATTCTTATTGCATTACCACTCGGTGTCACACTTGTTTTAACGAGACCTGGTGGACAGCGAGAAAATAAAATTATCTATCCTATTCTTAATACAGTTATTAATATCATTCGTTCTCTTCCGTTTATCATTCTATTATTCTTCATTTTACCTTTTACAAAGTTTCTAATGGGAACGTCCATTGGCGTGCAAGGTGTTATCGTACCACTTGTTGTCTTCACAGCCCCTTACATTGCCCGTTTAATGGAAACTGCTTTATTAGAAGTGGATCGCGGTGTCATTGAAGCATATCAAGCAATGGGAGTCTCTACTTTAAAAATCATTTGGCACGTTATGGTTAAAGAAGCTCGCCCGTCTCTCGTACTTGGATTAACAATCGCAACGATCGGCTTAATCGGTGCAACAGCAATGGCTGGACTTGTCGGTGCTGGCGGCCTTGGTGATTTAGCATATCGATTCGGACATTTACGCTACGAACCTGAAGTAATGTATGCAACCGTCTTTATTTTGATTATCCTCGTTCAAGGATTACAGTCTTTAGGGAATGGTGTTGCACGAAGATTGAAGAAAGATTAAAAAGAAGGTATCTCATTGAAATGAGATACCTTCTTTTTAATTATAAAATTATCTCTTAAATCCACCTTCTGAATGAATAACTTGCCCTGTAATCCATTCGGCTTCTTCGCTCACTAAAAACTTAATAAGCCTTGCTGCATCCTTTGGCTCACCAATTCTGCCGAAAGGAAACATCGGTCTTAATCCTTGCTTTATCTCCTCAGTCATCCATCCTGTACTAGTTGGACCTGGATTAATTGCATTCACTGTTATCCCTAAATGGGCCACTTCCGCTGACAACGTACTAGTAAGAGCGTCAATTGCTCCCTTCGTTGTTGCATACGCTAATTCTCCTGCCATAGGTCCTTTAAATTGTCCCGACGTCATATTCACAATTCTACCACCAGATTTCTTATCAAAACCTTGGGCAAATTGACTACTTAACAATGTAGTCGCACGAACATTTACCATGTAGTGCTTATCTAGTTCTTCAGCAGTCAAATTAGAGAAATCATTATTTGTAGAATATGCTGCATTATTAATTAATATATGAGGGTACCCTAATTGTTCAGTAACTTTATTTATAAGCTGATTTGATGCATCATTCTGAGTTAGATCTAACTCCATGCTCGATACTTTGACACCATTTTGTATCAACTTTTCTTTTAATTGTATTTGTTCATTTTTATCAACGCCCCAAGGCATCTCTTTATCGTATTCTGTCCAATACGTAAAAAATATATCGTATCCAGCCTCTGCTAACTCCGTGCAAATAGCTGCTCCTATACCGTCTAGACGACTTACACCTGTAACAACTGCTACTTTATTTTTTAATTGATTCATCATATACTCCTCCAAAGTTAAAGGACGCATATTTTATATAAGAGATATAAATTTCCCCACATAGGCATCTATCCTTACAAAAGGGATGTACAAAACAAATATGCATTCCTTGAATGATTTATAGGTAGCTAAATAAACCCTCACTTACGAGAGAAAAATTCATCTATCTAATTTCTAATCATTACAAGTTCATCCACATATCTATTCTTTGCCTCCTTTTGATATATCTCCATTATTAGTCTACCAAAATAGATGAAATGTTACAAACAATAAAACAATTACTCCTAACCTATTTTTGTTCACATTTCCTCCATTGTGAATTTATTCACAATGGATATATAATAAACATGTAAATACAATACATTGGAGGGATTTCAATGGTTATCAATTTTTTAAGAACTGATAAACGCGCTACTTTCATATTATTATTTTTACGACTTTACATAGGATATGCATGGCTTGCTGCTGGAATAGGAAAAGTTTTTGGACAATCTTTTGACGCAAGTGGTTTTCTAAAAGGAGCTATCGCTCAAGCATCAGGTGCCCATCCTGCAGTACAAGGTTGGTGGGCAGATTTTCTTCAACATTTTGTTCTTCCAAACGCAGACCTATTTAGCTTTTTAGTTCAATGGGGAGAAATTTTAGTAGGGCTAGGTTTGATTTTAGGTGGATTAACAAAAACAGCTGCATTTTTCGGCATCATAATGAACCTTTCATTTTTATTAAGCGGAACTGTTAGTGTAAACCCAAACCTGCTTATTTTAACTATGTTCATTTTAGTTGCAGGACAGAATGCTGGACGTATTGGATTAGATGGTTATGTTTTCCCAAAACTTTTCAAAAAAAATAACCGTGAAGCATATAAATTAAGTAAAACTGCATAAGAATAGTTCATCTTTTAAATATAAATAAGGAAAGAGCCTACATTCAGGCTCTTTTCTCATTTACACCAAAACATTTCACAGTTTGCCTTATCCGCAATGTTAAACTCAATCATATATAACCGAATAAATGTGTACGACTTTATTTCAAGCACCTAAAAAGCTTAAAGACTAAAACAAGCCATTATAAAACCCTAAATTCTTTCATACTTTCTCCAAGAATATAGTGTGAAAACCACATCAAATTCTGCTTCATAATAGCCACATTAATTCCTGGCTGGTCAGAACTATATGCCATTCCTTTAAAAATAATTAATTCTGTATTAACTTCCATATCCCTTAACCCTTGATATAGCTCATATGCATTGGAAGTTGGAATCCTTGCATCCTTTTCGCCATGTTGGATTAAGGTAGGCGTACAGGCTGATTTAATATATGTCATTGGCGATGTTTTTGTATATATATCTGGATCATTCCATGGAGTATTTCCTAAATGCATTCTAATAAAGTAAGGGATATCTGTATTTACATAATGGGTACTCCAGTTAGTAATTCCGCCCCCAACTGAAATAGCTTTAAATCTATTACTAAACGTAGAACAGAAGGCTGATATATATCCTCCGTTACTCCATCCCATAACTCCTACTCTATCTTTATCTACAATCCCTTGCTCAACTAGTTCATCCACTCCAGATATAACATCCTCGTAGTCAGCAATTCCCTGTTTTCTATAGTGGGCTTTTAAGAACTCATTACCATAGCCAGAACTTCCTCTATAGTTTGGCTCTAAAACTATAAAGCCTTTTTCGATAAACTGCTCAATCGGATATTTCTCATTAAAACAGTCTGAGAATATCGGAAAAGATGCCCAAGCTGGTCCACCATGGATTACTACTAATAAAGGATATTTTTTGTTGGCATCAAAATCTACTGGGGTTGATAAAACACCCTCTATTTCAAGACCATCACTACTTTGCCATGAGATTATTTCCCTGTTACTTTTCAGCTTCCCTTTAAAAAGGCTATTTTCATCCGTTATTTTTTTATCGTCTAAATAGATTTCAAAGGTTTCATTTGTTATAGCCTTACTATAGGATATATGATTTCCATCCCTTGTTATAGAAGCATCCATTATAAAGCCATCTACTTTGTCACCTAACATTTCCACAGTGCCATCCTCACATAGCAATCCAATACGATAGTTAGTTTTATCCTGCCATCTAATTAAAATCCCCTTATCTGTCCACTGTAATGGCATAACCGTACTATCAAAATTTGTTAGAGGCTGAATTACCTCTCCAGTATTCATATCATATATCTCTAATGTACTTTCTTGTATATGGTTTCTATAGTAATCCTTCTCTCTTATGCTTGCTGAGTAACATATTTTGCTGCCCTCAGGAGAAAAGCAAACGCTCCCGCCCAACAACTTATCTACATTCATCTTTTGTAGTTCCTCAGCTTCAACATCTAATATGTATAGATCACCATTCATATGATCGTTTAGGCTTGGTGTAGCCATAAATACAACCTTTGTCCCATCATTTGAAATATCAAAGTTATGTATATAAAAATCCTTACCATCCGTTAGTTGATAAACACCGCTAATCTCACGTTCCTCTTTATCATTTTGTATCCCTTTTTCTATTTCAATGTAATATAAACAATTATTCCGATGTTCCTTACCTGCATGTTGGAAGTCCCCATATAGCTCTTTACGTTTCTTTATTTCCTCACATTCTTTTGACTGTGCAACATAATAAAAACCTTTACCAGTAGGCTCCCATTTGAATGTACTGACCCCTTCTTTCTCATCAGTAATTTGTAACTCACTATAACCATCTATTGACTTAACAAAGATTTGATTTTTCTTATTATCTCCGTCACCAACTGGGCTAAGGTATGCGATATCCCTAGAATCTGGGGACCATAATGGGTGTATACTATCTATATCCCCAGTTGTTAATAGGTAACTCTGCTCCTTATCTTTTTCATATATCCATATATGATTCCTATATGTATTGTCTTTCCAGTTAGCTGTCTTCTTAACAAATGCTACGCCTTTGCCGTCATCACTTATATTTGCACCTGATAAGGTTGGTAATGAAATAATCTCTTCTATACTTAAATATGTTTTTTCTTTCACCTTCATTAATAACCCCCCTTGTAATGTCTAGTAATCTAATTTGTTCAATAAAGTGAAACTTTAATCAGTGTTTTTTTCCATCAACGAATATCTGAAATAACAACAGAAAATTCAGTTAAATAAAAGTAGTTCCGTCCCAAATCCGATAAAACCTCATGCTATCTGCCGGTTTTTATACTTTTTAAATCCCACTGACCGATCTAATGAGGGATCATCTTGAATTTCAAGACAAGGCTGATAATCTCTCCCACTGCCAGTTCCTTGCCCCTCTTTAATCCACTTATCGATTTTAGATATTCTTTTTTTCGACACAAAAATGCCCCTTTAGATAATCATATCCAAAGGGGCAAAGCTTCACAACTTTTTTATAAACGTCGTGACTTTATTTTAAATTTACAATAATCTAGTTACTCTACCAATCTCCTACTCAACAGTAACAGACTTAGCTAAGTTACGTGGCTTATCAACGTCACATTCGCGGTGAAGCGCTGCGTAGTATGAGATAAGTTGGAATGGAATAACTGCTACTAGCGGTGCTAGTGCTTCGTGTACAGCTGGTAATACGAAGCTGTCACCTTCCATTTCTAAGCCTTTCATTGAGATGATACATGGGTTAGCTCCGCGTGCTACTACTTCTTTCACGTTACCACGAATTCCAAGGTTTACGTGCTCTTGTGTAGCAAGTGCGATAACTGGTGTACCGTTTTCGATTAAGGCAATTGTACCGTGTTTTAATTCTCCTCCAGCAAATCCTTCTGCTTGGATGTAAGAGATTTCTTTTAGTTTTAACGCACCTTCTAAACCTACGAAGAAGTCTACGCTACGTCCGATGAAGAAGCAGTTACGCGTTGTTGCTAAAAATTGTTTTGCTAATGCGTCCATTTCTTCTTTTTGATCACAAAGTACTACCATTGCATTTGCTACAAGTCCTAATTCATGTGTTAAATCGAAATCAAGAACCTCACCTTTTGCTTTTGCAATGTCAGCCGCTAAGATTGAAAGTACTGCAAGCTGTGCTGTGTATGCTTTCGTCGATGCAACTGCGATTTCTGGTCCTGCATATAAAGGAAGTGTATAATCAGCTTCACGAGAAAGCGTAGAACCAGGTACGTTTGTAATTGTTAATGCTTTATGACCCATTTCATTTGTTTGCACAAGTACTGCACGGCTATCAGCTGTTTCACCACTTTGTGAAATATAAATGAAGAATGGTCTTTCTGTTAATAATGGCATGTTGTAAGAGAATTCACTTGCTACATGTACTTCAACTGGTACTTTCGCAAATTTCTCAATGAATTGCTTTCCAACAAGACCTGCATGATAACTTGTTCCACATGCAATGATGTAAATGCGATCGCTATCTAAAATTGCGTTACGGATATCTTGATCTAATTCAATTTCGCCATTTTCATCTTGGTACTTTTGAATAATATTACGGATTACAAGTGGTTGCTCGTCGATTTCTTTTAGCATGAAATGAGGATACGTTCCTTTTTCAATATCACTTGCGTCTAATTCCGCTGTAAACGGTGCACGTTCAATCGTTTCACCTTGTAAGTTTTTAATTGTAATGCTTTCTTTTGTTACGATTACCATTTCTTTATCCATTAACTCGATAAATTGATCTGTAACTTGCAACATCGCCATAGCGTCGCTTGCAATAACATTAAAGTTATCACCAGCACCTACTAATAGCGGGCTTTTGTTTTTAGCAACATAAATCATGTTTGGATTTTCAGCATCAAGTAGTCCGATTGCGTAAGAACCATGTAAAAGAGATAATGTTTGACGGAACGCGTCTTCTACACTTAGTCCTGTACTTACTTGTTGTTCCATAAGTTGCACGATAATTTCTGTATCTGTTTCACTTACGAACGTTACATCTTGTAAATATTCCTTTTTCACTAACTCATAGTTTTCAATTACACCGTTATGAACTAGTGTAAAGCGTTTTGATGTACTTTGATGCGGATGCGCGTTTAGTTTGCTTGGAACACCGTGTGTAGCCCAGCGTGTATGACCGATTCCCACGCTTGCTGCTACGTTCTCTTCTACGACTTCGCGAAGTTTTGCAATACGGCCTTTTTCTTTGTATACAACAACACCGTTCTCTGCTTGTACTGCAATACCTGCTGAATCATATCCGCGATATTCTAGCTTTTCTAAACCTTTTAATAAAATTTCCTTTGCATCTTGCTCTCCAATAAATCCTACGATTCCACACATGTTTAGTCGCCGTTACAAATGCTTACACTGCTCTGCGAACATGTAACGACATAGTCCGATACCATTTTTATTTATACTAAAAAACGGATTACATATTGCTAGCCCTGTAAGCTTGTAACGGCTTTCACCTTCCTCTCGATTGGGTTAAAGTCCGTATATACTTATACAGCTAGTATTCATCCGTTCCTCTTCTCTCATCACACTTTCACCTTTGTCCACTAAGTCACCTTAATGTTTTAAGTAAAAGATTGCGGTTGTGATGAACAACCGGGAGTCATCCGCCGAAATCTCGATAAACTCCACCTCGTCAACTACACTACTTGTAGTTCTGGCGCTTTTATAATTTACAATATTTCCTTTGAGAAAAAGAACAAGACCATCGTATAACAAACAATATAAATCGTCAATGAAATTTTTTTCATTATCTATAAAACATATGAAAAAGGAGCACTTCTTGTGCTCCTTTTAAAACAAATTTGGTAAATTATTCAGCTCCAACTTCCGCTTTCACAACTTCTACAATACGATGTACATACCCATCACAAATTTCTTGTGTCGGTGCTTCTGCCATTACACGAATAAGTGGTTCTGTTCCAGATGGACGAACAAGAATACGACCGTCTCCGTTCATTTCTTCCTCTACAACACGAATAATTTCTTTAATTTTCTCGTTTTCTAATGCTAGTTTTTTATCTGTTACACGAACGTTTACTAGTAATTGTGGGAATTTTGTCATCTCGCCTGCAAGCTCAGATAATGGCTTTTTCGTCATTTTCATGATGTTTACAAGTTGAAGTGCACTTAACATTCCATCACCAGTTGTAATGTAATCAAGTAAGATAATATGACCTGATTGTTCTCCGCCCAGGTTATATCCACCACGTTTCATCTCTTCCATTACGTAGCGATCACCAACTGCTGTTTTATCACTTGTAATATTGTTTGCTTCAAGCGCTTTGTAGAAACCTAAGTTACTCATAACTGTTGAAACAACTGTATTATGTTTCAATTGACCAGTTTCTTTCATATACTTCGCGCAAATAAACATAATTTGATCGCCATCAACGATGTTTCCTTTTTCGTCTACTGCGATTAAACGGTCTCCGTCACCATCAAAAGCAAGACCAATGTCAGCACCTTTTTCTTTTACTAATTCAGCTAACACTTCTGGATGCGTAGAACCTACTCCAGCGTTAATATTCATACCGTTCGGTGAAGTTCCCATTGTTGAAATATCAGCTTCTAAATCTGCAAATAAATATGGAGCTAAAGAAGATGTAGCACCATGTGCACAATCTAAAGCAATATGTAAACCAGAGAAATCTTCCTCTACAGTTTGTTTAATGTATTGTAAATATTTTTGTCCACCTTCAAAGTAATCACTCACTTGTCCAAGGTTAGTACCTGTTGGACGTGGTAGCTCATCAACTTCTTTGTCTAATAACGCTTCAATTTCTGCTTCTTGCTCATCTGTTAATTTAAATCCATCTGAACCGAAGAACTTAATTCCATTATCTTGTACTGGGTTATGAGATGCAGAGATCATAACACCTGCTTGCGCCCCTAAAGCTTTTGTTAAATAAGCCACACCTGGTGTAGAAATAACACCAAGGCGCATTACTTCCGCTCCAGTTGATAATAGGCCTGCTACTAAAGCTCCTTCTAGCATATGTCCAGATACACGTGTATCACGGCCAATAATTACTTTTGGACGATCTGTATCTTTTGTTAATACATAGCCGCCAAAACGTCCTATTTTAAAAGCTAATTCAGGTGTTAATTCCTTATTTGCAACCCCGCGTACTCCGTCTGTACCAAAATATTTACCCATTATTATTCGCTCCTTTTTCGTGCTCTTTTTGATTATCTACTGTTGGTTCTTGGCTCGTTTCTTGGCCATTTTCTTTGTCTTTTTCTTTTTCTTTGTCTTTTTCTTTTTCTTTTTCCTGATCCTTTTCTGGATTAGGTTCAGGATTTTTTGGTTTTTCAGTTTGATTTTCTTGATTGTTTTTTGAATCTGGTTGTTCAATATTACCCTGTACTTCTTTATCCGGCTTTTCTTTCTTCACAATTGTGACTTTAGCACTTTTTTGTTTTGCTTCTATCGAAATATTACCAGGACCACTCACTTGAATAGAAACATCTGTCGTCCCCGGAGATACATTTTGCAGATTAATCGCCGCTGTTATTTGAGCAGCTGTTATTTTATCTACTATACTTGCTTCTCCTGAAATATCAACGCTTATCTTTCCATCTTGTGGCGAAAGTAGCTGCGCAGTAACATCATTCGGAATTCCACTTTTTTGAATCGGGATACCATCAATAGTTTTACTTTTCGTTTGTTTTACCTTTTGTACCCCTACGGAAACCTTCACTTGATTTGGTTTTGCACTTGTTACACCTTTTGGCAATAAAACAGAGGCATCGAATGTTGTAGAATCCGTCAATTGACTAAAATCTACCTCGACCCCCTCTATAGATTGTATATTATCCAAAATGTCTTTTGGACCTGCTATCGTTACTTCTCTCGGCTCAACGCTAATATTTGTAACAGTCAATCCTTCTGGCAAACTCCCCTTTTTCGTATACGTCACAGGAACAGTTTTTTCAGTATTATTGGCCGTAGCTTGCGTCGCCACATTCAATGTTACACTAATTTTAGATGGACTCGTTCTTACATTTAAACGTTTTCCTTCTTTATTGTATAATGTAACTTCGGGTGTTTTTGTAACAGTTTTATTAACACCTTTTAAATCAATATACGCCTTAGCAGATGAAATACTTTCGATTTCTTCTTTCGTCCCAACTACCTCAACAGTATCAGGTTTAATGTTTGATTTTTCGAGAGTAGCACCCGCTGGCATCTGATCCTCATTTGATAATTTTAAGTCTACATGAACATATTTTCTCGCTTTTTCATGAAGAGTAACTTTGATTGTTGCTGGTTGGACTGTTCCTTTCACATCATCTGGAAGCCCATTCGCTTTTAAAGAAACTTCATAAGTTCCTTTTTGACTATCTCGCAAATCAACTGATATATCAAATTGTTTTTTTGCTTTTGCTGTAGCAACTGCTGATTTTGGACCTTCCAACTTCACCTTAACTCCACCTGATGGAATACCACTTACAATATATTTCTCTTCATCATACTTCAGGGTAATAGGATAATCAGTTAATGTTTCTTTCGTTTCATTTACGAAAGGTAATATACTCGATGTCGTATTTTTTTCAGTTAAAGTTGCTGACATGAAAAGCATACACGCCAATAGTAATGAGATTCCTTTTAAAAACCAATGATTCTCCATTAACTTATCCATGACGCTTTCTCCTCCAATTCCATAAAGACGAAGAAGTCGTTTTTTCGTTCCCACTAAATTCTGCTAACAACATGTCCTTCAGCTGTTCTGTCTTCAAATCACGATGTAACTTACCGTTTTTCGTTAAAGAAATTTGGCCTGTTTCTTCCGACACAACTACTGTAATACTATCAGTGACTTCACTAACTCCCATTGCAGCGCGATGCCTAGTTCCTAACTCCTTAGAAATAAATGGGCTTTCTGATAACGGAAGGTAACATGCTGCTGCTTTAATTGTACTTCCCTGCATAATTACTGCTCCATCATGAAGAGGGGTATTAGGGATAAAAATATTAATGAGTAATTCCGATGATACATTTGCATTTAGCGGAATACCCGTTTCTACATAATCATCCATCCCAGTCTCTTTTGACAAAGTAATTAGTGCACCAATTCTACGTTTTCCCATATATTCCGTTGCTTTAGCTATCGCTGTTGCAACAATTTCAGGTTCATCTTCCCCCTGATTTCCCACACGCGAAAATAAGCTACCCCGTCCTAGCTGCTCAAGTGCTCTTCTCAATTCTGGCTGGAAGATAATAATAACGGCTAAAAATCCCCACGTTAATACTTGTTCCGTTAGCCAATATAGCGTATGCAATTCAAGTAAAATACTAATCATCCGGACGACAATAATAACTGTAATACCTTTTAAAAGTTGCACAGCCTTCGTGCCCCGAATTATAAGAATTAGCTTATATATAATAAACCATACAACAGCAATATCTAATGCCGTACTAAGATATTTCAAAATGGTCGTATCTTCAAAAGGCATGCTAACCCTTCCTCCTACTTACGAGCAATTCTATCCATATATTGAAATATTATTTTATGCTCTATCTGTATGTATTTCCAACAACTAGTTAATTATACCATACATGAACCAAACGACAATTACAAACGCCCCCCTTTAGCTTAAATTGGTAAGATGTCAAACTTTCTTATCCTACAGTATAATATAAGTCATTATTATACGCCTATTTTCAAATAAAAAAAGCAACTTCTCAGTTGCTTTTCTTACATTTATTTTAGTTTTTCACCGAACAAAGAACCCATTAAAGCAACCGCTGTTGTTGCTGTTCTGTTTCTCTCATCTAAAATCGTATTTACTTCAACAAATTCAGCAGATGTAACAATATCAGCTTCTGCTAACATCTCCATCGCTAAGTGGCTTTCACGATAAGATAGACCACCAATTACAGGTGTTCCAACTCCTGGTGCGTCATGAGGATCAAGCCCATCTAAATCTAATGATAAATGAACACCGTCAGTATGAGATAAATACGCAATTGTTTCTTCCATAACAGCCGTCATACCCATACGATCAATTTCATGCATTGAGAATACTTTAATGCCTTCTTCACGAATAAAGTCCTTTTCTCCTTCATCTAATGCACGTGCACCTATAATTACAACGTTCTCTTTTTTTACTTTCGGGTATGCCCCGTATAAATCTACAAGTGAAGAATGTCCATAACCTAAACTTGCAGCAAGTGACATACCGTGAATATTTCCAGATGGTGATGTTTCTTCTGTATTTAAATCACCGTGTGCATCATACCAAATAACACCTAAATTTTTATAATGTTTCGCCACACCAGCTAGCGTACCGATAGCAATACTATGATCACCGCCTAATACAAGTGGAAAACGACCTTCTTCTATAATATGATCAACCTTAGTCGCTAGTTCATTACATACAGTTGCAACTTGAGTAAGGTTTCGTAACTTTGTATTTTCATCTACTTCTTTTTCTCTCTCTATACATATATCTCCCATATCTTTTACGTCATATCCAATTTGTTCAATTCTTTCAACTACCCCTGCATAACGGATCGCGCTTGGTCCCATATCAACCCCGCGACGCATCTGTCCTAAATCCATTGGAACTCCAATAACTGAGATTTCTTTTTTCATAGATAGTATCCCCCTTTTATGCCTTCACTAAATATTTTAAATCTTTTATATAGTCTGACTCAACTCGACATTTTTCTGCATGGATATACATTTTATTCACTTATATTTACGTTGGACTCCCGATTTTTAAACTATTCTATGTATAAAGTTAACTTAATGAACCAACTAACTTTTCTATCAGCTAATATTTTTATCCGTGCCTTTCTCCATCAATACCTAGAATTACACAAAACATCCTCAAATAACTGAATTTAAAAAACACTTCTACACTTAGAAGCGTTTTTCTGATGCTAGTTTCCACACTGCTGCAATATTTCTCGCTGTCATTTCTATATTCTCTTCTGCCCTTTTATATGCCTCTTCTAATGTCATTGGACTTGCTGTAATACTAAATACTGCATCAATTCCCTTTTCATAAACAATTGTATAGTTCGGAGATACAGATCCACCAATAGCAATTACAGGAATATGACGGCATTTCGCCCGCTTCGCGACACCAACAGGAGCTTTTCCATAAGCTGTTTGTTCATCTATCCTTCCCTCACCAGTTACAATAAGATCGGCACCCTCTATACACTTATCAAAATTTGTATAATCTAATACAATTTCAATCCCTTTTCTTAGCTGTCCCTTTAGTACTGCAACGACAGCGGCTCCCATTCCTCCAGCTGCCCCTGCACCAGGTATTAGGGACACATCAAAAGATACGTACTGTTTAAGTATATTAGCATAATGTTTTAAATTCCCGTCTAGCTCTTTCATCATCTCTACATTCGCACCCTTTTGTCTCCCAAATACAAAAGACGCTCCCTTTGGTCCAACTAATGGATTGTCGACATCACATGCTGCTTCTAGCTTTATATCCTTCAAACGTGTATCCATACGAGAAAGGTTAAGAGCAGTAATCAAATGTAATGTTCCTCCAGAGGGCTCAATTACTTCACCTTTCCTATTAATAAACTCTACGCCTAAAGCAGACAACATACCTGCCCCACCATCATTTGTAGCACTTCCTCCAAGCCCTAAAATAATGTGTTTAGCTCCTTGATCTAATGCATGTAATATCAGTTCACCTGTCCCTTTTGTCGTTGTAATAAGTGGGTTTCTCTTTTCAATTGGAACGTGTTGTAATCCTGATGCTGCCGCCATTTCAATAAATGCTGTCTCCTTATCCTTAGACATTCCATAATAGGCTTGCACACTCTCCCCAAGCGGCCCTGTCACATTAAGTGATATAATTCCCCCCATTGTAGCACCAACAAGAGATTCGACCGTTCCTTCACCTCCATCTCCAATTGGTACTTTAACGTACTCTGCTTTAGGAAAAACTGCTGCAAAACCCCTTTCAATAGCTTCACATACCTCTATAGCTTTCAGGCTTTCTTTATATGAATCCGATGCAATGACAACTTTCATAATTATCCCCCCTTATTCAATCCCTTTTTTTCATTTTAAACGATATACGGAAAAGTTTCCTTTTTGAGTGGAATTTAAACACAAAAAAAGCTTACATCATTTGATGTAAGCTTTTCCTATTTATATGGAGCCTAGCGGGATCGAACCGCTGACCTCCTGCGTGCAAGGCAGGCGCTCTCCCAGCTGAGCTAAGGCCCCTTAGTAATTAAGCGGAAGACGGGATTCGAACCCGCGACCCCAACCTTGGCAAGGTTGTATTCTACCACTGAACTACTTCCGCGAAAATGGTGAGCCATGAAGGATTCGAACCTTCGACCCTCTGATTAAAAGTCAGATGCTCTACCAACTGAGCTAATGGCTCGTAAATGGCTGGGCTAGCTGGATTCGAACCAGCGCATGACGGAGTCAAAGTCCGTTGCCTTACCGCTTGGCTATAGCCCATTAATATTTACTAGTATGGTTATCTTTTCAAAAAAATAAACCCTCTCAGGTTATTTTAAAGAAAATGGTGGAGGGGGGCAGATTCGAACTGCCGAACCCAAAGGAGCGGATTTACAGTCCGCCGCGTTTAGCCACTTCGCTACCCCTCCGACATTTAAAAATATATGGTGGAGGATGACGGGATCGAACCGCCGACCCCCTGCTTGTAAGGCAGGTGCTCTCCCAGCTGAGCTAATCCTCCAAAAGTGGTGACCCGTACGGGATTCGAACCCGTGTTACCGCCGTGAAAGGGCGGTGTCTTAACCACTTGACCAACGGGCCAAAAAAAAACAAAACTTTTCCCAAGCTTCCAACCGGGCTTGAACCGGTGACCTCTTCCTTACCATGGAAGTACTCTACCAGCTGAGCTATGGAAGCATAATGGCTCCGCAGGTAGGAATCGAACCTACGACCGATCGGTTAACAGCCGATAGCTCTACCGCTGAGCTACTGCGGAATAATATAAGCCTGGCAACGTCCTACTCTCACAGGGACAAGGTCCCAACTACCATCGGCGCTAGAGAGCTTAACTTCCGTGTTCGGTATGGGAACGGGTGTGACCTCTCTGCCATCATTACCAGACTTTTAACATTATACACATTCTTTTGAGAATGTCAAAAGGAATTTTAAATATATATTCCTTCAAAACTAGATAACATTAGCTTCATATTATATGGTTAAGTCCTCGATCTATTAGTATTCGTCAGCTCCACATGTCACCATGCTTCCACCTCGAACCTATCAACCTGATCATCTTTCAGGGATCTTACTAGCTTACGCTATGGGAAATCTCATCTTGAGGGGGGCTTCATGCTTAGATGCTTTCAGCACTTATCCCTTCCGCACATAGCTACCCAGCTATGCCCTTGGCAGAACAACTGGTACACCAGCGGTGCGTCCATCCCGGTCCTCTCGTACTAAGGACAGCTCCTCTCAAATTTCCTGCGCCCACGACGGATAGGGACCGAACTGTCTCACGACGTTCTGAACCCAGCTCGCGTACCGCTTTAATGGGCGAACAGCCCAACCCTTGGGACCGACTACAGCCCCAGGATGCGATGAGCCGACATCGAGGTGCCAAACCTCCCCGTCGATGTGGACTCTTGGGGGAGATAAGCCTGTTATCCCCGGGGTAGCTTTTATCCGTTGAGCGATGGCCCTTCCATGCGGAACCACCGGATCACTAAGCCCGACTTTCGTCCCTGCTCGACTTGTAGGTCTCGCAGTCAAGCTCCCTTATGCCTTTGCACTCTACGAATGATTTCCAACCATTCTGAGGGAACCTTTGGGCGCCTCCGTTACACTTTAGGAGGCGACCGCCCCAGTCAAACTGCCCACCTGACACTGTCTCCCGGGTCGATAAGACCCGTAGGTTAGAATTTCAATACAGTCAGGGCGGTATCCCACCAGCGCCTCCACCGAAGCTAGCGCTCCGGTTTCAATGGCTCCCGCCTATCCTGTACAAACTGTACCAAAATTCAATATCAGGCTACAGTAAAGCTCCACGGGGTCTTTCCGTCCTGTCGCGGGTAACCTGCATCTTCACAGGTACTATAATTTCACCGAGTCTCTGGTTGAGACAGTGCCCAAATCGTTACACCTTTCGTGCGGGTCGGAACTTACCCGACAAGGAATTTCGCTACCTTAGGACCGTTATAGTTACGGCCGCCGTTTACTGGGGCTTCAGTTCAGAGCTTCGCTTACGCTAACCCCTCTCCTTAACCTTCCAGCACCGGGCAGGTGTCAGCCCCTATACTTCGCCTTACGGCTTCGCAGAGACCTGTGTTTTTGCTAAACAGTCGCTTGGGCCTATTCACTGCGGCTTTCCGTTAAGAAAGCACCCCTTCTCCCGAAGTTACGGGGTCATTTTGCCGAGTTCCTTAACCAGAGTTCTCTCGCACACCTTAGGATTCTCTCCTCGCCTACCTGTGTCGGTTTGCGGTACAGGCACCTTTTATCTCGCTAGAAGCTTTTCTTGGCAGCGGGGAATCAAAGACTTCGCTCCATAAGGAGCTTCCCCATCACAGCTCAGCCTTCACGATAAGCGGATTTGCCTACTTATCAGCCTAACTGCTTGGACGTGCACAACCAATCGCACGCTTCTTCTATCCTTCTGCGTCCCTCCATTGCTCAAACGATAAAGAGGTGGTACAGGAATATCAACCTGTTGTCCATCGCCTACGCCTGTCGGCCTCGGCTTAGGTCCTGACTAACCCTGAGCGGACGAGCCTTCCTCAGGAAACCTTAGGCATTCGGTGGACGGGATTCTCACCCGTCTTTCGCTACTCATACCGGCATTCTCACTTCTAAGCGCTCCACCAGTCCTTCCGGTCTGACTTCACTGCACTTAGAACGCTCCCCTACCACTGATACCATTGGTATCAATTCGCAGCTTCGGTGGTGTATTTAGCCCCGGTACATTTTCGGCGCAGAGTCACTCGACTAGTGAGCTATTACGCACTCTTTAAATGGTGGCTGCTTCTGAGCCAACATCCTAGTTGTCTAAGCAACTCCACATCCTTTTCCACTTAATACACACTTTGGGACCTTAGCTGGCGATCTGGGCTGTTTCCCTCTTGACTACGGATCTTATCACTCGCAGTCTGACTCCTAAGGATAAGTCATTGGCATTCGGAGTTTGACTGAATTCGGTAATCCGATGAGGACCCCTAGTTCAATCAGTGCTCTACCTCCAAGACTCTTACACTTAAGGCTAGCCCTAAAGCTATTTCGGGGAGAACCAGCTATCTCCAGGTTCGATTGGAATTTCTCCGCTACCCACACCTCATCCCCGCACTTTTCAACGTGCGTGGGTTCGGGCCTCCATTCAGTGTTACCTGAACTTCACCCTGGACATGGGTAGATCACCTGGTTTCGGGTCTACGACCACGTACTAAACGCCCTATTCAGACTCGCTTTCGCTGCGGCTCCGCCTCTTCAGCTTAACCTTGCACGGGATCGTAACTCGCCGGTTCATTCTACAAAAGGCACGCCATCACCCATTAACGGGCTCTGACTATTTGTAGGCACACGGTTTCAGGATCTCTTTCACTCCCC
This sequence comes from Bacillus sp. FSL R5-0709, assembly GCF_038004785.1. Taxonomy (NCBI): domain Bacteria; kingdom Bacillati; phylum Bacillota; class Bacilli; order Caryophanales; family Bacillaceae; genus Bacillus; species Bacillus sp. FSL R5-0709. The sequence continues at coordinate 153,252 of NZ_JBBORT010000001.1, read as the reverse complement.
TTCCGGGGTGCTTTTCACCTTTCCCTCACGGTACTGGTTCACTATCGATCACTAGGGAGTATTTAGCCTTGGGAGATGGTCCTCCCAGATTCCGACGGAATTTCACGTGTTCCGCCGTACTCAGGATACATTCAAGAGAGAACGAAGTTTCGACTACGGGGTTATTACCCTCTGTGACGGACCTTTCCAGGTCGCTTCGTCTACCTCGTTCCTTTGTAACTCCGTATAGAATGTCCTACAACCCCAAGAGGCAAGCCTCTTGGTTTGGGCTAGATTCCGTTTCGCTCGCCGCTACTCAGGAAATCGCATTTGCTTTCTCTTCCTCCAGGTACTTAGATGTTTCAGTTCCCTGGGTCTGTCTTCCATACCCTATGTATTCAGGTAAGGATACCATACCATTACGTATAGTGGGTTTCCCCATTCGGAAATCTTCGGATCAAAGCTTACTTACAGCTCCCCGAAGCATATCGGCGTTAGTCCCGTCCTTCATCGACTCCTAGTGTCAAGGCATCCACCGTGCGCCCTTTCTAACTTAACCAAACTAAAATTAAAAAAATATGAGCTACACTGTTATCTAGTTTTCAAAGAACATACATTTAAACTTGAGAGATAGTTCTCTCAAAACTGAACGAAACAAAACAAGTCAACGTTTATTGATGAACTGCGTTCATCAATTCTCCATAGAAAGGAGGTGATCCAGCCGCACCTTCCGATACGGCTACCTTGTTACGACTTCACCCCAATCATCTGTCCCACCTTAGGCGGCTGGCTCCATAAAGGTTACCCCACCGACTTCGGGTGTTACAAACTCTCGTGGTGTGACGGGCGGTGTGTACAAGGCCCGGGAACGTATTCACCGCGGCATGCTGATCCGCGATTACTAGCGATTCCAGCTTCATGTAGGCGAGTTGCAGCCTACAATCCGAACTGAGAACGGTTTTATGAGATTAGCTCCACCTCGCGGTCTTGCAGCTCTTTGTACCGTCCATTGTAGCACGTGTGTAGCCCAGGTCATAAGGGGCATGATGATTTGACGTCATCCCCACCTTCCTCCGGTTTGTCACCGGCAGTCACCTTAGAGTGCCCAACTTAATGATGGCAACTAAGATCAAGGGTTGCGCTCGTTGCGGGACTTAACCCAACATCTCACGACACGAGCTGACGACAACCATGCACCACCTGTCACTCTGCTCCCGAAGGAGAAGCTCTATCTCTAGAGTTTTCAGAGGATGTCAAGACCTGGTAAGGTTCTTCGCGTTGCTTCGAATTAAACCACATGCTCCACCGCTTGTGCGGGCCCCCGTCAATTCCTTTGAGTTTCAGCCTTGCGGCCGTACTCCCCAGGCGGAGTGCTTAATGCGTTAACTTCAGCACTAAAGGGCGGAAACCCTCTAACACTTAGCACTCATCGTTTACGGCGTGGACTACCAGGGTATCTAATCCTGTTTGCTCCCCACGCTTTCGCGCCTCAGTGTCAGTTACAGACCAGAAAGTCGCCTTCGCCACTGGTGTTCCTCCATATCTCTACGCATTTCACCGCTACACATGGAATTCCACTTTCCTCTTCTGCACTCAAGTCTCCCAGTTTCCAATGACCCTCCACGGTTGAGCCGTGGGCTTTCACATCAGACTTAAGAAACCACCTGCGCGCGCTTTACGCCCAATAATTCCGGATAACGCTTGCCACCTACGTATTACCGCGGCTGCTGGCACGTAGTTAGCCGTGGCTTTCTGGTTAGGTACCGTCAAGGTGCCAGCTTATTCAACTAGCACTTGTTCTTCCCTAACAACAGAGTTTTACGACCCGAAAGCCTTCATCACTCACGCGGCGTTGCTCCGTCAGACTTTCGTCCATTGCGGAAGATTCCCTACTGCTGCCTCCCGTAGGAGTCTGGGCCGTGTCTCAGTCCCAGTGTGGCCGATCACCCTCTCAGGTCGGCTACGCATCGTCGCCTTGGTGAGCCGTTACCTCACCAACTAGCTAATGCGACGCGGGTCCATCCATAAGTGACAGCCGAAGCCGCCTTTCAATTTCGAACTATGCAGTTCAAAATATTATCCGGTATTAGCCCCGGTTTCCCGGAGTTATCCCAGTCTTATGGGTAGGTTACCCACGTGTTACTCACCCGTCCGCCGCTAACTTCATAAGAGCAAGCTCTTAATCCATTCGCTCGACTTGCATGTATTAGGCACGCCGCCAGCGTTCATCCTGAGCCAGGATCAAACTCTCCAATAAAGTTAGTTTGTCTAGCATCTAAAAATAAAAATTGACGTTCACGTTGTTTGTTTCGTTCAGTTTTCAAAGAACTACTTAGTCGCTCATTTGCGACTTCCTTATGTTAACATCTTCATTTTTCGATGTCAACTAAGTTTTTTAATTTCTTTTTTGTCGTTTTCTGCGTTTCTGCATCAGCGACGTTTATTAATTTATCATATCCTTACTCTTAGCGTCAACACTTTTTAATAAAAAATTCTTTTTCTTACATAACGAATACATTCTTCCCTATTAGCAACTCTCCGAAATAAACAAAAAATGATTTTATACCTTTCTTCCATCGCCTTTTTTACAACGCTATGTATACGCTCATCTTCAAAATCAAATAAAAGTTCCTCTAACTCTCTCTTCAGTATGTATTCAATTTCTTTTTTCTCTTCCTTCGTCAACATAATCCCAAGCAAATTATCACCCCAATAACTCCTTACGTGTACCGATAAACGCCCACTCATTTTCAATTATCAATACTGTATCATCAAAAAACAAAATTCTATCACTCATTATATCCACCACTTACGATATTAATCCCTTGTTCTCTTTTTTTAATTTAAAGCATATATGTAACTGAAAAGGATTGGACAAAGGGGCGTAATATTATGTTTTTCTTTTTTATTACGAGTAAAAGAACATTTAAACACATTAGCTTAATAATCGTACTTTCCTTATTTACAGCATGGCTACTCTTTTTAAAAACATATTCACATGAATCTGCTTTTTCAACTGCTACTGGCCCTAAAGTGATTTACAAAGGGGACACTGCAAAAAAACAAGTTGCATTCACGTTTGACATTAGTTGGGGGGACAAAAAAGCTATTCCAATCCTTAATACACTCAAAGAAAGAGAAATTAAGAATGCAACCTTCTTTCTCTCTGCTGCATGGGCTGAAAGACACCCTGATATTGTCGAACGCATCATGAAAGATGGACATGAGATTGGTAGTATGGGCTATAATTACACATCCTACACTTCACTAGAAGCAAATGAAATACGACGAGATCTTTTGCGGGCACAAGATGTTTTTACGAAACTTGGCGTAAAACAAGTCAAGCTATTACGTCCACCTAGTGGCGATTTTAACAAAACAACTCTTAAAATAGCGGAATCACTCGGATACACCATCGTTCATTGGAGTAACAATTCAAATGACTGGAAAAATCCCGGCGTAAATAAAATCATTTCCACAGTCTCTAGCAATTTAAAGGGTGGAGATATCGTCTTATTACATGCTTCTGATTCTGCCCTTCAAACAAATAAGGCTTTACCATTACTCTTACAAAAATTAAAGAGCGACGGATATGAACAAACATCTGTATCACAACTTATTTCCAACACAAGTACAAAAAGTGAAGATATTAAGTAGTTCCTTTCTACACGGTTCTTCACACATAAAAAGCTCTGCTATCTTTTGTTAAGATAGCAGAGCTTTTTTATCCTAGCATTTACAGACGATAAGAATCTGGATAATTAAAAATCCACTCTCCTCATTAAGCTGACTTACTCTTTTGTCCAATTAAACGATGCAATACAAGTAACTGATATGAATTACATAATAAAAGTGGTATCACCATTAAATATAACCAATCAGTATCATTAATCCGGAGCGCTGGTACCCATTCAAGAATTGTTACAACAACCATAAAGAACAGAGCGGGAACGAATGCTTTTTTATTCGTTTCTTTACTCTTTATATAAGCGACAATTGCCCCAAACACAAATAACATCCCAGCAACAAGTATGTTATTCCCTAATGAAACTTCCCCATTCGCAACAAGTACTGACCTTAAATAAACGAAATCAAACAATACGAACGCAATAAAGAACAGTTGCACTGTATTCCATAAAGAAGATGACCGAAACATCCCTAATCCAAAACGATGGATCGTTAAATACGCAAAGAACCCCATTTGACTTATAACACTAAAAATAAATCCTACGCCCATCAACCAAAAGGAAATTGCTAAAATCTCTTTTCCGTCGAAATTTTGAAAAAATTTAGCGTACTTGTCCCACTCTAAAACAAAACCAATAAAGACTGTGCTAATCCCACCAAGAAACAACGTCGTAAAAAATAGTCGTACCCACTTGCGGCTATTCACAACACATCCCCCATTATTCTTATATTTCTAATTAAATTGTAACAATGACAATTTCAAAAAGCTAGCCATGTTAATGTATAAATTCCTTAAAGAGATTTATATTAAAAAAAGAGAACTTTGCTGAAAGGAGCTCCAACTTATGAAACGGATGCTGCTCGTTTTGATTTCTTCTTTTCTATTTATAGCACTAGCGGCATGTGCACAAGAAAAAGAAGCAAAATCCGAACTTGATTATGATCAAACAAAAAAAATGATTGTTGATATTTTAAAAACCGATCAAGGAAAAAAAGCGATCCAAGATGTATTAACTGATGAAAAAATGAAACAAGCACTCATACTAGATGAAACAGTAGTAAAGAAAACGATTGAAGATGCACTGGTATCTGAAAAAGGGCAACAATTCTGGGAAAAGCTCTTTAAAGACCCTGAGTTCTCATCGAAATTTGCTAAAAGTATGGGAAAAGAACAAACAAACTTAATGAAAACTTTACTAAAAGATCCTGAATACCAATCAGGTGTTATAGAGATTATGAAAAATCCTGAAGTAGAGAAAATTATGTTACAAACAATGAAGAGTAAAGAATATCGTCAATATTTACAGCAAGTACTAACTGAAACTGCCGAAAGTCCTCTCTTCCAAGCTAAGATGATTGACATCATTAGTAAAGGTGTACAAAAAGCCGAAAAAGGTGGGTCTGATAAGAAAGGCGCAGGTGGTGAAGGCGGTTCTCAAGATGGGAACAAAGAACAATAATAAAAATTATAGAACTGAGTGGACAATGTATATATTGTCCACTCATTACTACTTTATTTTTGTGTAACAGCTGTTTTATCAATAACTGTCTCAGCTATCGTACGATAAATGAGACCCGTTGTATGTGTATCTTCATATACTGACGGCGCAAAGTCCTCTTTATTCCAATCAGGTTGTTGAAGTGGAATTCGGCCAAGTATATCCGTTTGGAGTTCCGTAGCCAATTTATCTCCTCCACCTCTTCCAAACACATACTCTTTTTCACCAGTTGCTTTACTTTCAAAATATGCCATATTTTCAACAACACCAAGAATACTATGTTCTGTACGTAAAGCCATGGCTCCAGCGCGCGCTGCTACAAATGCCGCTGTTGGATGCGGCGTTGTTACAATAATCTCTTTACAAGCCGGCAACATCGAATGTACATCTAAAGCAACATCACCCGTACCTGGTGGTAGGTCCAATACTAAGTAATCTAAATCACCCCACTCTACTTCTGTGAAAAAGTGATTTAACATTTTCCCAAGCATCGGTCCTCTCCAAATAACAGGTGCGTTATCTTCTACAAAGAATCCCATTGAGATTACTTTCACGCCTAGACGCTCCACTGGTATTATCTTATCACCTCTTACGATTGGACGTTTTTCTATACCCATCATATCCGGTACACTAAAACCGTAAATATCCGCGTCGATGATACCAACCTTTTTGCCTAAACGAGCTAAAGCAATTGCAAGGTTAACAGAAACAGTTGATTTCCCTACTCCACCTTTTCCACTTGCCACTGCTAAAAATGTTGTATTTGAATTCGGTGATAATAAGGATTCACTTTTCTCTTCCTCTTGCGGTGGTGCAAACTGAGCTAATTCCTCTTCTGTAAATTCTGCAAAACGAAGTCCCACTGTTGTTGCTCCAAGTTCTTTTACTAACTTTACAATTCCAGACTGCAACTGCATTTGTTCCGCTGTACCCGTCTTTACAATTGCAATTTTAACACTTACATGTTCCTTCTCAGGCTTGACTGTCACCTCTTTAATTGCATTTGTTTCTTTTAACGTTTTATGTATAAACGGATCTACAATCCCTTCCAATGCTTCCACTACCTGCTCTTTTGTTACCATAATTAGCCCAGCCCCCTGTATGAAAAATAACGTATTGTTAATTAAATTTATCTCTCTTTATTTTTAAAATAAATGCGTTTACATTTCCAGTATAACATATTTTCGGAAAACTTCGTTAACGAGAGAAACTCGAAAAAATCCTCCTTATTCTGGAGGATTTCCTTTTTCCGTAAAATAACGTAATATACCACGATATATTGCAGCAGCTACTTTTTGTTGGTATTTCTCCGAATTTAACATATATCTTTCATTCACATTCGATAAAAAGCCCGCCTCAATTAAAGCACCTGGTGTTTTGGCATACTTCAATAAATACACGTGAGGAATTGTTTTAGCAGAACGATTCGTATTTTCTAAGCTTGTTCTCAATTCAGCTTGTATAAATTTCGCAGCCCGTTCATTTTCAATCGAAGAACGATAGTAGAACGTTTGTGCGCCTTTAGATCCACTACTAGTTAGGGCATTTAAATGAATACTCGCAAAAAAGTCTACATCAGGCTTATTAATGATCTCAACACGCTTTTTTAAATCCTCTGCTTTACGTCTACTATATGACTTTGTATCTTTATTAGCTAAATCATAATCTCCTTCACGCGTTAAAATAACTAAAGCACCTTGTTCTTGTAAATAATCTTGTACCTTTTTTGTAATCTCAAGTGTAATGTCTTTTTCTACAATATCCTTTCCACCAACAGCCCCTCCGTCTGGCCCACCATGCCCAGCATCTAGTACAATCACTTTCCCTGATAAGGGTAAATTCCAAGCTCGCCACGATTTTGTAATTTGAAATTCTTGTTTAACTAAAAAAAACAAAACAACCGCAGCGAGCGCAAAAGAGATAATTCGAATTCTCTTCATACCTTTCCTCCTCCAGCTAGTCCCTCTAATTACTTATATGGGACAAGAGGAAAGTTTATGCTTGTCTTAGTGTAGCTTTAATCGATATCTTCTTTCGCCTTTTTCATAGCCTTCCTGCCACCACAAGCCGATAAACTGCTGGCAAGATTCAAAAAGCAATTCCTCGTCTTGCAACTTAATTTCACGTATAGTCATACTCGTTAAAAATTGAAATAACGTTTCAGTTAATTGTTGTTCTTCTTCTAAAGCCCTATATTTCACATCAAAGAATGATTCGCCATGATAACCAAATTTACTGTATCTCGCTCCTAATAAATAAGATTCTATCCCTAGTTCAATGCAATAATCTTCATACTGACGATGAAGTTCTTGCATCTGAAAGGCATCACGAATATTTAAACGCAATGTTTTTAATGATAATTCTCGCAGCATCTTCCGCTCGTATTTTAACTGCTTTTCTTTTTGTTTTTCTTGTAAGCTGACAATGACATTCATAGTACTTATAAACCTCCCTAATACGTATTAGTCTAAACTTCTAAAGAAGAAGCATACGTAGGACGGTAGCACTAAAATATTCCAAGCTAAAAAAATTACAAAAGAAGAATTAAACATAAAAAAACCCCAACCAAAATGGTTGGGGTTTGTAGTTCGCAAAAATTAACGTTTTGAGAACTGAGGTGCACGACGTGCGCCTTTAAGACCGTATTTTTTACGCTCTTTCATACGTGCGTCACGAGTTAATAGACCCGCACGTTTTAATGTTAGACGGTATTCTGGATCAGCTTTTAATAAAGCGCGAGAAATACCGTGACGAATAGCACCAGCTTGACCAGTGTATCCACCACCATTTACGTTTACAAGTACATTGTAGTTACCTAAAGTTTCTGTTGCAACTAGAGGTTGTTTCACTACTTCACGTAATGCAGCAAATGGGATATAGTTTTCAAAATCACGACCGTTAATAATAACGCGTCCTTCGCCTGGAACTAGGCGTACGCGCGCTACTGAACTCTTACGACGTCCAGTGCCATAGTATTGAACCTGTGCCAAAGTAAGCCCTCCTTTAATTAATTATCCGCGAAGTTCGTAAACTTCTGGTTGTTGTGCTTGGTGTGGATGCTCTGCTCCAGCATACACGTTTAATTTCTTAGAAACTTGACGTCCTAAACGTCCTTTTGGAAGCATGCCTTTAATTGCAAGCTCTAACATTTGTACAGGGTAGTTTGTACGCATTTCTAGAGCTGTTCTTTGCTTAAGTCCACCTGGGTGGTTAGTGTGACGGTAGTAAATTTTATCGTTTAATTTATTACCTGTTAAATGAATTTTCTCAGCGTTAATAATAATTACATGATCACCCGTGTCAACGTGTGGTGTAAATGTTGGTTTGTGTTTACCACGTAAAATGGATGCTACTTCAGTAGATAGGCGACCTAAAGTTTGACCTTCAGCATCAACCACATACCATTTACGCTCAACTTCGTTAGCTTTTGCCATAAAAGTCGTACGCATGTGTTTCCCTCCTCGTTATCTTTTCCATAGAAAAAATCTATTGTTTATCTTAAACACGATTTCCTTCCGGGGCTAATCGTGGTTTTAGAAACAATACCATATGTTATGATATACTTTTGAGTTTCTAATGTCAAGCAAATGTTACACCAGGATTAGTTGTTATAGTTTACCTGCCATAAGTAAAGTCCATGACCTGGAGCCATCTTTCCAGAAAACTGGCGATTTTGTTTCGCTAAAATCTCTGGAATACTATCCGGATCAAGCTTTCCTTGACCTACGCTAAGTAACGTACCAACAATAATTCTGACCATATTATATAAAAATCCATTACCTACAAAGCGAAAAATTAATTCATCGTCTTGCTCAATTAATTCGATTTCATAAATTGTTCGTACTTTATCTTTTTTGTCAGTTTTTGCCGAACAAAAAGAAGTAAAGTCATGCGTTCCAATAAAATAAGGAATCGCTTTTCTTATAGAGTTTATTTCGAGTGGATATGGATATTGATATACATAATTTCTACGGAATACATCCGCAGTCTTTGATAATAATACACGATAGCGATATTCTTTTTTCTCGACACCGTAACGTGCATGAAATTCTTCTGTTTTCTTCTCTACCTGCCTGATAATAATATCATCCGGCAACATTGTATTTAAAGCATTACTCCATTGCCACTCTTCAAGAGACAAAGGTGTATCAAAGTGTATCACTTGTCCTTTGGCGTGAACGGTAGAATCCGTTCTGCCTGATGCCTGCACACGAACAAGTTCTCCTTTATGCAACTTCTGCAATGCTTTCTCTATTTCTTGTTGAACAGTCCGATGCTGTGGTTGAATTTGGTAACCACAAAAATGAATGCCATCATATGCAACTGTACATTTTATTCTTTCCATTTCTCTATTCTCCATTACGACCGCACCCATGCCAAAATACAAGCTAAACAAAGTAAGCTTACAATTGTTACTGTATCACTTATTTTCCAGCGTAGTTGCCTAAATTTAGTACGTCCTTCGCCACTTTTATATCCACGAGATTCCATCGCAATCGCTAAGTCCTCTGCACGCTTAAAAGCACTGATAAATAATGGAACGAGTAGTGAGATAATAGCTTTCATCCTATCTTTTATCGGTCCCCCGGCGAAATCAATGCCACGTGACGCTTGTGCTTTCATAATTTTACTCGTTTCATCCATTAATGTCGGGATAAAACGTAGTGAAATTGACATCATTAATGCGATTTCATGAACAGGAACTTTTATACGCTTGAACGGCTTTAATAACGTCTCCAACCCATCTGTAATTTCAATAGGTGTCGTCGTTAACGTTAATAATGTCGTCATTAAAATAATAACGAAGAATCGTATAGAAATGTATATTCCTTGCTCTAATCCTTTTTCATGTATCGAAAACCAACCAAGCTGGAATAGTACTTCCCCTTCTTTATTTGTAAAAATATGCAGGAAAAATGTAAAAAGAAAAATCCACAGAATTGGTTTTAAGCCCGAAAGTACATAACGAATCGGCACTTTTGCAAAAAATAAAGCAATGAGTGCATATAAAAATAAAAATCCATATGAAATCGCATTATTTGCTAAGAAAACAACAAATACATATAAAAAGACAATCAACAGCTTCGTACGAGGATCCAGTTGATGAATGAGTGACTGACCTGGAATATATCTCCCAATAATCAACTGCTGCATGATTCATGACCACCTTTTCGTAACACCTGTACAACTTCATGAGTAAGATCCTCTAAAGATAAGGTAGCCTTCGAAATTGAAATACCAAACTTCTCTTCAATTGCACGTTTATACTTTAAAGACATTGGAAGATCCACACCGATTTGTTCTAATTCATCAGCATATGAAAATACTTCCTCTGCTCTTCCTTGCAAAAAGACCGTTCCTTTATGCATGACCACTATTTGATCTGCATACTTAGCGGCATCCTCCATATTATGGGTAACAAGAATGACTGTAAGCCCCTGTTCCTTATGCAAATTGTAAAACATCTCCATGAGCTCGTGCTGTCCTTTTGGATCAAGCCCTGCTGTAGGTTCATCTAATACAAGCACTTCGGGTTCCATCGCAAGTACGCCTGCTATTGCAACACGCCTCATTTGCCCACCGCTTAATTCAAACGGAGAACGTGCTAATAACTCTATGTCCAATCCAACAAGCTGGATTGCATCTTTCGCCTTTTGTTTTGCCTCTTCTTCAGATACACCAAAATTAGTCGGTCCAAAACAAATGTCCTTTTCAACTGTTTCTTCAAATAGTTGATGTTCTGGAAACTGAAAGACAACCCCTACTTTTTTTCGTAGCGGCTTAAGCTTTTTCTCTTTCTTCCCTGCTGAAATTAAATGTTCACCAATTTGAACCGTACCATTTGTCGGCTGCAATAAACCATTTAAATGTTGAATCATCGTCGACTTACCTGAACCAGTATGACCGATAATGGCATAATAGCCCCCACTTGGAAACGACACGTCTACATCATAAAGTGCGCGTCTTTCAAATGGAGTTTTATATTGATAACGATGTTCTACTTTTTGGAATGTAATCTCCAAAGTTCGTTCACCAAGCTTTCCATTGTAAGATGCGTATTTTGCAAGTGAATTTCATTTCTTTTTAATAATTCTGCTATTTTCACCGAAAAAGGTACATCTAATCCAATCTCTTGGAGCATATGAGAGGATTTGAAAATTTGCTCTGGAGTACCTTCCTCTAATATTTCTCCCTTGTTCAAAATAATAATACGGTCTGACTGTGCCGCTTCTTCTAAATCGTGCGTAATCGATAATACCGTAATACCCTTTTGATCAACAAGTTGTCTGACCGTTTCTACTACTTCACGTCTCCCCTGAGGGTCTAACATTGAAGTTGCTTCATCTAGTATTAAAATAGATGGTTGAAGTGCTAGAACACCTGCTATTGCGACTCGCTGCTTTTGTCCACCAGATAACGAATGGGGTTCTTCATTTAAAAAATCTTCCATACGGACAAGTTGCAGAGCTTGTTCTAGTCTTTCTATCATCTGCTCCCTTGGCATTCCGATGTTCTCTAGGCCGAATACAACGTCATCTTGTACTGTCGTTCCAACAAATTGATTATCTGGATTTTGAAATACCATGCCAATTTGCTTTCGAACATCCCATACTGTTTCCTCTGATAAAATCATTGTATCATTTAAAGTAATTTTCCCTGATTCCGGTAAAAATAAGCCATTCAATAATTTTGCAAGTGTAGACTTCCCTGAACCATTTTGTCCAATAACAGATACCCATTCTCCTTCATATAAGGAAAACGAAACATCTTTTAATGCATAAGAGGCTGTCCCAGGATATTGAAATGATATATTTTCTGTCCGAAGTTTCTCTTTTTTCAATACAAGGCACCCTTTCTTTCGTCAAGTTAGCCTATTTTTATACTTAAAAAAAAAGGGCCATGACCAGTTACTTGAAAAGAACTGTCCTGCCCTTTTAATCATCATTATACTAACTCGATAATTACCATTGGTGCTGCGTCTCCGCGACGTGGACCAATTTTTGCAATACGAGTGTATCCGCCTTGGCGCTCAGCATAGCGTGGAGCTACATCAGCGAATAATTTTTGAAGTGCATCTTGACCAGTCTCAGCGTTAGCAACCTCATTACGGATGAAAGCTGCTGCTTGACGACGAGCATGAAGATCTCCGCGTTTACCTAAAGTGATCATTTTTTCCACTACAGAACGAAGTTCTTTTGCACGAGTTTCTGTCGTTTGGATGCGCTCGTTGATAATTAAATCAGTAGCTAAATCACGTAACATAGCTTTACGTTGCGCACTTGTACGGCCTAATTTTCTGTATGCCATTCGTAGTTCCCTCCTTTGTTGATGGGTTTAAATCCTCAGTCGTCTTTACGTAAACCTAAACCTAATTCCTCAAGTTTATGTTTAACTTCTTCTAAGGATTTACGTCCTAAGTTACGAACTTTCATCATATCTTCTTCTGTTTTGTTCGCAAGCTCTTGTACAGTATTAATTCCTGCACGTTTTAGGCAATTATAAGAACGAACAGAAAGATCTAGTTCTTCGATAGTCATCTCAAGAACTTTTTCTTTTTGATCTTCTTCCTTCTCGACCATAATCTCAGCATTTTGTGCTTCGTCAGTTAAACCAACAAAGATATTTAAATGCTCAGTTAAGATTTTGGCACCTAAAGAGATAGCTTCTTTTGGCCCGATGCTTCCATCCGTCCATACATCAAGCGTAAGCTTATCATAATTAGCCACTTGTCCGACACGTGTCTTTTCCACTTGGTAAGTCACACGTGATACTGGAGTATAAATAGAATCAATAGGAATTACTCCTATTGGTTGATCTTCGCTTTTATTTGCATCAGCTGGCGTATACCCACGGCCACGCTTTGCAGTTAAACGCATGCGGAAATGCGCATTTTTTGCTAACGTCGCAATGTGTAAATCTGGATTTAAGATTTCAACATCACTATCGTGAGTAATATCAGCAGCTGTGACAATACCTTCGCCCTGTACATCGATTTCCAACGTCTTCTCTTCTTCAGAGTAGATTTTAAGAGCTAACTTTTTCAAGTTTAAGATCATCGTCGTAACGTCTTCTACTACGCCCTCAACTGTTGAAAATTCGTGTAAAACGCCATCGATTTGGATAGCAGTTACAGCGGCACCAGGGAGTGAGGATAAAAGAATACGACGTAAGGAGTTACCCAAAGTAGTACCATATCCACGCTCAAGCGGTTCAATCACGAATTTGCCATACTTAGCATCTTCGTTAAGTTCAACCGTTTCGATTTTCGGTTTTTCGATTTCAATCATTAACTAAACCCTCCTTCAAAACGTCGAAACCCCGGTTAAACAAAGGAAGAACCTCTGTTTAACCGAAAGTCCCCCTTAGGCAGTTCCCGATTGTGCACAACAAGCGATGTTTCTGTACGAAATTTCTCGATAATGCATCATATCCATTATAGACAAAAGGGAAAATTCTATACAGAAAAATTACACACGACGACGTTTTGGTGGACGACATCCATTATGAGGAACTGGAGTAACATCTCTAATTGCTGTTACTTCTAGACCTGCCGCTTGAAGAGCACGAATTGCAGCTTCACGACCAGCACCAGGACCTTTAACAGTAACCTCTAAAGTTTTTAAACCATGCTCCATTGCAACTTTAGAAGCAGCTTCAGCAGCCATTTGCGCAGCGAATGGAGTAGATTTACGAGATCCACGGAAACCAAGTGCACCAGCACTAGACCAAGAAAGTGCGTTACCATGAGTATCTGTAAGTGTTACGATTGTGTTGTTGAAAGTAGAACGAATATGAGCTATACCAGCTTCAATATTCTTTTTCACACGTTTTTTACGAGTGTTTGTTTTACGTGCCATTGTTAGTTCAACCTCCTTTACTTATTATTTCTTTTTATTTGCTACTGTACGACGTGGACCTTTACGTGTACGAGCATTGTTTTTAGAGTTTTGACCACGAACTGGTAAACCACGACGGTGACGAAGACCACGGTAAGAACCGATCTCCATTAGACGTTTAATGTTAAGAGATACTTCACGACGAAGGTCTCCCTCAACTTTAATACGATCGATGATATCACGGATACGTCCTAATTCATCTTCCGATAAATCACGAACTCGTGTTTCCGAAGAAATACCAGCTTCTGTAAGAATTTTTTCAGCAGTTGTGCGACCAATGCCGAATACGTAAGTTAAAGAAATAACAACGCGCTTGTCACGAGGAATATCTACACCTGCGATACGTGCCATTTTGAATGCACCTCCTTCTGATTAACCTTGTTTTTGTTTATGTTTAGGGTTTTCACAAATAACCATTACTTTTCCACGTCTACGAATAACTTTACATTTTTCGCAGATTGGTTTAACTGACGGTCTTACTTTCATGTCTCGAACCTCCTTAAAGATTACGGAGTGCTATATTATTTAAAACGGTACGTAATACGACCACGATTTAAATCGTACGGAGATAATTCTACCGTAACTTTGTCTCCTGGTAAAATACGAATGAAATTCATACGGATTTTACCAGAAACGTGAGCCAATACGACATGCCCATTCTCTAATTCTACTTTGAACATAGCATTTGGCAACGTTTCAAGAACGGTACCTTCGACTTCAATTACATCATCTTTAGCCATTCAATAGTTCTCCCTTCTTCAAATCAGTAACATTTTACACTGCTCTGAAATCCCGGAGAGCCAGCTACTTATAAAGTGGTAAGGATTTCGTATCCTGCTTCTGTAAGAGCAATCGTGTGCTCAAAATGGGCACACCATTTACCATCTACCGTTACCACTGTCCAGTCATCAGATAGTGTTTTTACATATCGTCTTCCTTGATTCACCATCGGCTCAACACAGATGACCATTCCCGGCTTTAATCTAGGGCCTCTATTTGGTGGACCATAGTGCGGGATTTGAGGGTCCTCATGTAAGTCTTGCCCGATTCCGTGACCAACATACTCCCTAACGATCGAGAACCCATTCTCTTCAGCATGTGTTTGAACCGCATGCGAGATATTTGATAATCTTTCGCCTGGTTTTACTTGTTCTAGACCAAGATACAACGATTTTTCTGTGACATCAAGTAGCTTTTGAACAGATTCAGAAATGTTTCCAACTGGATACGTCCATGCAGAATCACCATGGTACCCATTGTATTTCGCACCAATATCGATACTGATGATATCGCCCTCTTCGAGCTTACGCTTCCCTGGAATCCCGTGTACAAGCTCTTCATTTACAGAAGCACAAATGCTCCCCGGAAATCCGTTGTATCCTTTAAAAGATGGCGTAGCACCATATTTTCGAATCGTCTTTTCCGCTATTTGATCGAGCTCTTTCGTTGTAATTCCTGGAGTAATATGTTGTTTCAACTCTTGATGAGTTAAAGCAACGATCCTGCCAGCTTCTCGCATGATTTCTATCTCGCGAGGAGTTTTGCAGATGATCATTACGCTAAGTCTCCGATGAGAACATCGATATCAGCAAATACTTTATTGATATCTTGCTCACCATTAATGCTTTGTAAGTAGCCAAGCTCCTCGTAGAAATCAAGCAAAGGTTTTGTTTGCTTAATATTTACATCTAAACGATTTGCTACAGTTTCTTCATTGTCATCAGAGCGTTGATATAATTCGCCACCACATTTATCGCACACATCAGCTTTTGCTGGCGGATTGAATTCTAAGTGGTAAGTCGCACCGCATTCTTTACAAATGCGACGGCCTGTAAGGCGTGTTAATAACAACCCTGAATCCACATTAATGTTTAAAACATAGTCGATTTTTTTGCCAAGATCTTTCATAATCTCTTCAAGAGCTGATGCTTGTGCAACAGTTCGTGGGAAACCATCTAATAAGAAGCCTTTAATACAGTCTTCTTGGCTTAAACGTTCACGAACAATTCCAATTGTAACTTCATCTGGAACAAGCGCACCTTTATCAATAAAAGATTTTGCTTGTAAACCAAGTTCAGTTTCAGCCTTCATAGCTGCACGGAACATATCTCCTGTTGAGATGTGAGGGATGTTATACTTGGCAATAATCTGTTCGGCTTGTGTACCTTTACCAGCACCAGGAAGCCCCATTAAAATCAAGTTCATCCTTGTTCCCCCTCAGTACATGAGCATGTAGGGAAGACAGTTCTTCCCACTTACTCACTGCTTGATAAACCCTTTGTAATGGCGTTTTACCAATTGGCTTTCTAGCTGCTTCATTGTTTCTAAAGCAACGCCGACAACGATTAACATACTCGTTCCACCAATCTGTGCAGATGGAGGAAGATTTCCCAATTTCGTAAAGATAACTGGTAAGATTGCAATCGCTGCTAGGAAAATTGATCCCACAAAGGTCAAACGATACAAGATTTTTGTTAGATATTGTTCTGTATTCTTACCCGGACGAATACCTGGAACATATCCACCTTGCTTGTTTAGATTCTCTGACATTTGCTCTGGATTAACCTGAACAAATGCATAGAAATATGTGAAGGCTACAATGAGCGCAACATATATGATCATTCCCACTGGGTGAGAATAGTTAAAGTTTGCAATAATCCACTGCGACACATCATGTTTCGGGAAGAACTGTGCAATAGTTGGAGGCGTAATTAAGAATGAAACAGCAAAAATGACTGGAATAACACCCGCACTATTTACCTTAAGTGGTAAATGAGTGTTTTGTGCTCCAGCATGATTCCCATTCCCTCCTGTTACACGCTTCGCGTATTGAATTGGGATCTTTCTAACAGCCTGTTGAATGAAAATAACACCAACAATAACCGCTAGCACAGCTAGTAAAATCAATGCAACTTTAACGATACTCATGAACAATTGATCTCCGATATTTTGAAACTGTTGTTGATACACTTGAGATATAACACTTGGGATCGCTGCGGCAATACCGCCAAAGATAAGAATGGAAATACCATTACCTACACCTTTAGCTGTAATCTGTTCACCTAACCACATTAAAAATGCAGTACCAGCAGTCAGTACCGTAGCAATGTATAAATAAGTGCTCCAACCTGGATTCAAAATTAATTGCCCACCTACCATACCGTTAAAACCGATTGACATACCAAACCCCTGAATAAACGCAAGAACAATTGTAAAGTAACGCGTGAATTGCGTTAGTTTACGACGGCCCATTTCGCCTTGCTTCGACCATTCCGAAAATTTAGGAACAACATCCATCTGCAATAATTGCACGATGATGGATGCTGTAATATACGGCATGATTCCCATCGCGAAGATGGAGAAGTTTTTCAAGGCGCCACCGCCAAATGTATTTAGGATACCTAAGGCATTTAATTGATCTTGTGCTTTCAGTACGTCTCCATTTGTAAATGGCACTGGGATAAACGTGCCAATCCTGAATACGACTAACATCGCTAAAGTGAATAATATTTTACGTCTTATCTCAGCAACGCGCATAAAGTTGGAGATTGTACGAAACATTAGATCACCTCAACTGATCCGCCAGCTGCTTCAATTGCTTCTTTAGCACTTGAAGAGAACTTGTGCGCTTTAACAGTTAATTTTTTCTCTACTGCTCCGCTTGCAAGAATTTTAACACCGTCGTTTAATTTGCTGATAACGCCAGTTTCCAGCAATAATTCAGGTGTTACTTCTGTACCATCTTCAAAACGATTTAACGTTGATAAGTTTACAATAGTAAACTCTTTACGGTTAATGTTTGTGAAGCCGCGTTTTGGTAAACGACGGAATAGTGGAGTTTGACCACCTTCGAAGCCAAGACGAACACCGCCGCCAGAACGTGCGTTTTGTCCTTTATGACCTCTACCAGCAGTTTTACCGTTACCAGAACCGATACCACGACCGACACGGTTACGTACTTTACGAGAACCTTCTGCAGGTTTTAATTCATGAAGTTTCATTCCCAGGCACCTCCTTATATTAATGAGTTATCCTTAAGCTTCTTTTACAGAGATAAGGTGAGAAACTTTGTTGATCATACCAAGAATAGCAGGAGTTTCTTCCTTAACTACAGTTGAATTCAACTTTTTAAGACCTAAAGCTTCTACCGTCGCACGTTGATCTTGTGGACGACCAATTACACTACGAGTGAGGGTAATTTCTAACTTTTTCGCCATTTGTTTTCCCTCCTTAACCTAGTAGCTCTTCTACAGATTTACCGCGTAATTTTGCAACATCTTCAGCGCGCTTAAGTTCGCTTAATCCGTTCACAGTAGCGCGAATCATGTTGATTGGTGTGTTAGAACCAAGAGATTTCGAAAGAATATCTTGTACACCAGCTAATTCTAGTACCGCACGAACAGGTCCACCAGCAATAACACCAGTACCCTCAGCAGCAGGTTTTAAGAATACTTCACCAGCTCCAAAATGACCGTTGATTGTGTGAGGAATTGTTGTACCAACTAATGGTACAGCGATTAGGTTTTTCTTAGCGTCTTCGATAGCTTTACGGATTGCGTCTGGTACCTCTTGTGCTTTACCAGTACCGAATCCAACATGACCGTTTTTATCGCCAACTACAACTAGTGCAGCAAAGCGGAAACGACGACCACCCTTAACAACTTTCGCGACACGATTTATCGTAACTACACGTTCTTCAAGTTCTAATTTACTTGGGTCAATGCGTTGCATCAATTTTCCCTCCTTTGACCATTAAAATTGTAATCCAGCCTCACGAGCAGCTTCAGCTAGAGCTTTAACACGGCCATGGTATAAGTAACCACCGCGATCAAATACTACTTCTTTAACGCCTTTCTCTACAGCACGCTTAGCAACTGATTCTCCAACTTTCGTAGCAGCTTCAGTATTGCTAGTACCGTTAAGAGCAAGGTCTTTATCAAGAGTAGATGCACTTACTAATGTTACACCATTTACATCATCAATAACTTGAGCGTAAATATGTTGGTTAGAACGGTACACGTTTAAACGTGGACGTTCTGCAGTACCAGTAAGTTTAGCACGTACACGTGCATGTCTTTTCTTACGAGTCGCATTTTTAGCAGCTTTAGTGATCATTCTTGTCACTCCTTTCTTTCACCTAACGGGTTTACTTAGCAGTTTTACCTTCTTTACGACGAACAACTTCGCCTTCGTAACGAATACCTTTACCTTTATATGGTTCAGGAGCACGTACAGCGCGGATGTTAGCAGCAAATTCGCCAACACGTTGCTTGTCGATACCTTTAATTACGATTTTAGTTGGTACAGGTACTTCAACTTCAAGTCCTGCTTCTGGAGTCATTTCTACTGGATGAGAATAACCTACGCTTAAAACAAGTTTATCTCCTTGTTTTTGAGCACGGTAACCAACACCGACTAATTCAAGTCCGCGTACGAAACCTGTAGTTACACCTTCAACCATGTTTCCGATTAAAGCACGAGTTGTACCGTGTAATGCACGGTGTTCCTTCTGTTCAGATGGACGCTCAACTGTTAGTGTATTTTCTTCAATTTTGATAGACATATCAGTTTTGAAAGTACGAGTTAATTCACCTTTAGGGCCTTTTACTGTTACAGTATTGTCTTCTGCAACTGTAATAGTAACACCTGCAGGGATTTCAAGAATCTTTTTACCAATACGAGACATGTGGTCACACCTCCGTTCGTTTTAAATATATATTACCAAACGTATGCTACTACTTCTCCACCAGTTTGTAATTGACGAGCGTCTTTGTCTGTCATTACTCCCTTAGATGTAGAAACAAGAGCGATACCTAATCCGTTAAGTACACGTGGTACTTCATCAGCTTTTGCGTAAACGCGTAAGCCAGGTTTACTGATACGTTTTAATCCAGTGATTACACGTTCATTGTTTGCACCATATTTCAGGAAAATACGAAGGATACCTTGTTTGTTATCCCCAATGTATTCTACATCACGAATGAAACCTTCACGTTTTAAAAGTTCAGCGATCTCTTTTTTGATTTTAGAAGCAGGAACCTCTAATTTCTCATGACGTACCATGTTCGCATTACGGATGCGAGTAAGCATGTCTGCAATTGGATCTGTCATCACCATGTGTTTTACCTCCTTCCCATTTGTGGGTTTTACCAACTAGCTTTTTTAACACCAGGAATTTGACCTTTATATGCAAGTTCACGGAAACAAATACGGCAAAGCTTAAATTTGCGGTATACAGAATGCGGACGACCGCAGCGTTCGCAACGTGTATACTCTTGTACTTTAAACTTAGGAGTACGCTTTTGTTTCGCGATCATAGATTTTTTAGCCACGTTTTCGCCTCCTCTACTTAGCGTTGGCTTCCATTATTTTTGGAATGGCATACCGAATTGTGTTAAAAGTTCACGAGCTTCTTCATCAGTTTTCGCTGTAGTAACGATTACGATGTCCATACCGCGGACTTTACTTACTTTATCATAATCAATCTCAGGGAAAATTAGTTGCTCTTTAACACCTAATGTGTAGTTCCCACGACCATCGAATGATTTCTTAGAAACACCACGGAAATCACGTACACGTGGTAAAGAAACTGATACTAATTTGTCGAAGAACTCATACATTTGTTGTCCGCGTAAAGTTACTTTCGCACCGATTGGCATACCTTCACGAAGACGGAAACCAGCGATTGATTTTTTAGCGCGAGTTACAACAGGTTTTTGACCTGCGATTTGCGTTAATTCTTCTACTGCATTGTCTAAAGCTTTTGAGTTAGATACCGCGTCACCAACACCAGTGTTGATTACGATCTTTTCGATTTTCGGTACTTCCATCACAGATTTATAGTTAAACTTGCTCATTAGAGCAGGAGTAATTTCCTTTTGGAACTTCTCTTTAAGGCGATTCAATGAAGTGACCTCCTTTCTTAAGAAAATTATTTATCTAATAATTCACCAGATTTTTTTGCAATACGAACTTTTTTACCATCTTCTACTTTGAAGCCTACGCGAGTAGGTTCGCCTGTTTTCGGATCTAATACCATAACATTAGAAACGTGAATAGGTGCTTCTTTCGTAATAATTCCACCTTGTGGATTTAATTGAGATGGCTTAGAGTGTTTTTTAACGATGTTAACACCCTCAACGATAACACGGTTTTGCTTTGGGAAAGCCACAAGGATAACGCCTTGTTTTCCTTTGTCTTTACCAGTGATTACCTGAACTTTATCACCTTTTTTTACATGCATCTTAATTCTGCACCTCCTTAGCAAGGCAATACCTTAAATTATAGAACTTCTGGAGCTAAAGAAACGATCTTCATGAAGTTGCTATCACGTAATTCACGAGCTACTGGTCCGAAGATACGAGTACCACGTGGGCTCTTATCGTCTTTGATGATAACCGCTGCGTTTTCATCAAATTTAATATAAGAACCGTCCGGACGACGAGCTCCGCTCTTCGTACGTACCACTACTGCCTTAACAACGTCACCTTTTTTAACAACGCCACCTGGTGTTGCTTGTTTTACCGTAGCAACGATAATATCACCAATATTAGCATATTTACGACCAGAGCCGCCTAATACTTTAATTGTTAAAAGTTCACGTGCACCAGAGTTGTCAGCAACTTTCAAACGAGATTCTTGTTGGATCATGTTATGAAACCTCCCTTCGGACTAAAAATTCCGATTCGTCTATTTAGATAACAACCGCTTCTTCAACGATTTCAACTAAACGGAAACGCTTAGTAGCAGAAAGCGGGCGAGTTTCCATGATTTTAACGATATCGCCAAGTTTTGCTTGGTTTTGCTCATCATGGGCTTTGTACTTTTTAGAATACTTAACACGTTTTCCGTACAAGGAATGAGTTTTGTAAGTTTCAACTAAAACTGTAATCGTTTTGTCCATTTTATCAGACACAACACGACCAGTATAAACTTTGCGTTGGTTACGTTCGCTCACTATGCAAACCTCCCCTCAATTTATCGATTAATTCCGATCTCTCTTTCACAAACTACAGTTTTCATACGAGCAATCGCTTTACGCACTTCACGGATGCGAGTTGGATTCTCTAATTGTCCTGTAGCAAGTTGGAAGCGAAGATTGAACAATTCTTCCTTTAAAGCTTTAACTTTTGTTTCGATTTCGGCAGTGGTTAATTCACGAATATCATTAGTTTTCATTAGATTCACCACCATTTTCTTCACGTTTTACGAACTTACATTTCACAGGTAGTTTGTGAGCTGCAAGACGTAATGCTTCGCGTGCTACCTCTTCAGATACACCCGCGATTTCAAACATAATTTTCCCAGGTTTTACTACTGCTACCCAGCCTTCTGGTGCCCCTTTACCGGAACCCATACGTACTTCTAGAGGTTTTGCAGTGTAAGGTTTAGAAGGGAAAATTTTAATCCATACTTTACCGCCACGTTTCATGTAACGAGTCATTGCACGACGAGCAGCTTCGATTTGACGGTTTGTAATCCATGAAGCAGCTTGTGCTTGTAAACCGAATTCACCGAAAGCAATTTCAGTTCCACCTTTTGCACGACCACGCATTTTACCACGATGCTCTCTACGATATTTTACGCGTTTTGGCATTAACATATTATTTTCCTCCTTCCTCAGAAGCTTTCTTTTTTGTAGGAAGGACTTCTCCACGGTAGATCCATACTTTTACGCCTAATTTACCGTATGTTGTATCAGCTTCAACTGCTGCATAGTCAATATCAGCGCGAAGTGTATGAAGTGGAACAGTTCCTTCACTGTAAGATTCTGCACGAGCGATATCAGCCCCGCCAAGACGACCAGAAACCTGTGTTTTAATACCTTTTGCTCCTGCACGCATAGCACGTTGAATAACTTGCTTTTGTGCACGACGGAATGATACACGGTTTTCTAATTGACGAGCGATGTTTTCGCCCACTAATTTAGCGTTAAGATCAGCTCTCTTAACTTCTAAAATGTTAATGTGTACACGCTTGCCTGTTAATTGGTTAAGAGCTTT
Source organism: Bacillus sp. FSL R5-0709 (assembly GCF_038004785.1). NCBI lineage: Bacteria > Bacillati > Bacillota > Bacilli > Caryophanales > Bacillaceae > Bacillus > Bacillus sp. FSL R5-0709. Next base: position 130,188 of record NZ_JBBORT010000001.1, on the reverse strand, counting down.
ACGAAGTGCTTCAACTTCAGTACCACCTTTACCAATTACCATACCAGGTTTTGCAGTGTGAATTGTAACATTTACACGATTTGCTGCACGTTCGATTTCTACTTTAGCAACAGCAGAATCTTTTAAGCGTACAGTAATGTACTCACGGATTTTGATGTCTTCATGTAATAACGTAGCATAATCTTTCTCAGCGAACCAACGAGATTCCCAGTCGCGGATAATACCGACACGAAGACCAATTGGATTAACCTTCTGACCCATCGATTATCCCTCCTTCTTTTCTGATACCACAACTGTGATGTGGCTTGTGCGTTTGTTAATTTGGCTTGCACGACCCATTGCACGTGGACGGAAACGTTTCAACGTTGGACCTTCGTCAACGAAGACTTTTTCAACAACTAGGTTGTTAATATCCATCTCATAATTGTGCTCTGCATTTGCGATTGCAGATTTTAAAACTTTTTCTACAACTGGAGAAGCAGTTTTTGGTGTGTGGTTAAGGATAGCAATCGCTTCACCCACTTGCTTACCTCGGATTAAGTCTACTACTAAACGAACCTTACGAGGAGCAATACGAACTGTTCTCACTACTGCTTTAGCTTGCATTGAAGTGCCTCCTCTCATTATCTTCTAGTTTTCTTATCGTCAGCAAGGTGACCTTTATACGTACGAGTTGGTGCGAATTCACCTAACTTATGGCCAACCATATCCTCAGTGATGTACACAGGTACGTGTTTACGACCATCATATACAGCAATTGTATGTCCGATGAACTGAGGGAAGATTGTTGAACGGCGAGACCAAGTTTTAACAACTTGTTTTTGCTCAGATGCAACTAATTTTTCCATTTTGTTCATTAAGTGATCATCGACAAATGGTCCTTTTTTTAAGCTACGAGCCATTTTGGTGCCTCCCTTCGTGATTGGCGTACGGTTCTTGAAATGAACCGTACTACAATCCCATTATTTTTTACGACGACGAACGATAAATTTATCAGACGCTTTGTTTTTCTTACGAGTCTTGAATCCAAGAGTTGGTTTACCCCATGGAGACATTGGAGACTTACGTCCGATTGGAGAGCGTCCTTCACCACCACCGTGTGGGTGATCAACCGGGTTCATTACAGAACCACGAACTGTTGGGCGCTTACCTAACCAGCGAGAGCGACCTGCTTTACCGATTTTGATAAGTTCGTGTTGTTCGTTACCAACTTGACCGATTGAAGCGCGACAAGCAGATAATACTAAACGTACTTCACCAGAAGTTAAACGTACAAGTACGTATTTTCCTTCTTTACCAAGTACTTGAGCAGATGTACCAGCAGAACGGACTAATTGTCCTCCACGACCAGGCTTAAGCTCGATATTATGAACAACAGTACCTACTGGAATGTTGATTAATGGTAATGCGTTACCGATTTTAATGTCAGCTTCAGGGCCAGACATAACTTCCATACCTACTTCTAAAGTTTTAGGAGCAAGAATGTAACGTTTTTCACCGTCAACGTAGTTAATTAATGCGATATTCGCAGAGCGGTTTGGATCGTATTCGATCGTAGCAACGCGTCCTGGAATTCCATCTTTGTTACGCTTAAAGTCGATGATACGGTATTGACGCTTATGTCCGCCACCTTGATGACGTACAGTAATTTTACCTTGGTTATTACGACCAGCCTTTTTGCTTAAAGGAGCAAGTAAAGACTTTTCTGGTCTGTCAGTCGTGATTTCAGCGAAATCATTCGTAGTCATGTTACGACGACCGTTAGTAGTTGGATTATACTTTTTAATTCCCATCTCAATTTCCCTCCTTCTTTAGTAAGAATTAAACGCCTTGGAAGATTTCGATTTCTTTGCTGTCAGCAGTTAGCTTAACGATTGCTTTACGACGACGGCTAGTAAAACCAGCGTGACGACCAACACGTTTTGCTTTCGGCTTGTAGTTCATGATATTTACTTTGTCTACATTAACACCAAAGATCGCTTCTATAGCGTCTTTAACCTCTGTTTTATTAGATTTAACGTCCACGTCGAACGTGTATTTTTTTTCAGCCATCATTTCCATAGAACGTTCAGTGATAACTGGGCGCTTAATGATATCACGAGGATCTCTCATTATGCAAGCACCTCCTCTACTTTTTCCACTGCCGCTTTTGTCATGATTAGCTTATCATGATGAAGCACATCTAGCACGTTTACGCCATCAGCAGTGATTACTGTTACTCCAGGGATATTGCGAGCAGATAACTCTACAGATTCGTTTGCATCAGCAGTTACGATAAGAGCTTTCTTCTCAACAGTTAATCCTTTAAGTACTGCTACCATGTCTTTTGTTTTTGGTGCATTTAACACTAGGTCCTCAAGAACTACAATGTTGTTCTCAACTACTTTAGTAGCTAATGCAGATTTGATTGCTAAACGACGAACTTTCTTAGGAAGTTTGTACGCATAGCTTCTTGGTGTAGGTCCGAATACCGTACCACCACCACGCCATTGAGGAGAGCGGATAGAACCTTGACGAGCACGTCCAGTTCCTTTTTGACGCCATGGTTTACGACCACCACCACGAACTTCAGAGCGAGTTTTTACTTTGTGTGTACCTTGACGTAAAGATGCACGTTGCATCATTACAGCTTCAAATAGTACAGCTTCATTTGGTTCGATACCGAAAATAGCTTCAGCTAATTCGATTTCACCAACCTGTGAACCAGTTTGGTTATATACAGTAACTTTTGGCATTGGAATTCCTCCTTCCTATTGTGAATTATTTGCTAACCTTCACAGCGCCTTGAACAACTACAAGAGATTTCTTAGCACCTGGAACGTTACCTTTTACTAGTAATAAGTTGCGCTCAGTGTCAACTTGAACGATTTCTAAGTTTTGGATAGTAACTTGGTCTCCACCCATACGTCCAGCAAGTTTTTTGCCTTTGAATACACGGTTCGGAGCAACTGGCCCCATTGAACCTGGACGACGGTGATAGCGAGAACCATGAGACATAGGTCCGCGAGATTGTCCGTGGCGTTTAATAACACCTTGGAAACCTTTACCTTTAGAAATTCCTGTTACGTCAACGATTTCACCTGCAGCGAAAACTTCAACTTTTACCTCTTGACCAACCTCTAATCCGTCCACGTCTGCATCGCGGATTTCGCGAATGAAGCGCTTAGGAGTTGTAGATGCTTTAGCAGTGTGGCCTTGTTCAGGTTTGTTAGTTAACTTTTCACGTTTATCTTCAAATCCTAACTGAATTGCGTTGTAGCCATCAGTTTCAGTTGTTTTCTTTTGAAGAACAACGTTTGGATTAGCAGCGATTACCGTTACTGGGATTAACTCACCGTTCTCAGCAAATACTTGAGTCATACCGATCTTTCTTCCTAAGATTCCTTTGGTCATGAGTTACACCTCCTACATTTTTAAGTTATATGAATTATAGTTTGATTTCGATATCTACACCAGATGGTAAATCTAAACGCATTAATGAATCTACTGTTTGCGGAGTAGGACTCACGATGTCGATTAGACGTTTGTGTGTGCGCATTTCGAATTGTTCACGAGAATCTTTGTACTTATGAACAGCACGAAGAATTGTGTAAATAGTCTTCTCAGTTGGTAATGGGATCGGACCAGAAACTGTTGCCCCAGAACGCTTAGCTGTTTCTACAATTTTCTCAGCTGATTGATCAAGAATACGGTGATCATAAGCTTTTAAACGGATACGAATTTTTTCTTTTGCCATTATTTTCCCTCCTTCGTTCGCCTATTTCTAAAATAGACCTTCTCCATGGAAATTTCCCCACACCATGCCATGGCAAAGCGGCCGGGTGTGTCAGCAACCTTCCACTTCATCGCAGTCAAAGACCAACATTGTCTATTATACAATGTTATTCGTCTAGATGCAAGCATCTTTTTGTTCGCATCTGCTTTTCTCTACTTTTGCTATTATACATGGCACTTTAAAGAATATCAAGTTTTCATCTACTCTTATTCAACTTACAGTTTTTGGGTGTTATTTTCGTTTTATATACTATAGAAGAAACTCATCCAAAAATAGAAAATACATCTCTTTCTTCTATAGTAATAAGCAATAAAAAAACTCAAGGGAGAATCCCTTGAGTTTTTAATAATCTAATTAAAGACTACTCAGCAACGATTGTAGCAACTACACCGTAACCTACTGTACGTCCACCTTCACGAATAGAGAATTTAGTTCCCTCTTCGATAGCGATTGGAGCGATAAGTTCAATAGTCATTTCGATGTTGTCACCAGGCATTACCATTTCAGTACCTTCTGGTAATTGGATGATACCAGTTACGTCAGTTGTACGGAAGTAGAACTGTGGACGGTAGTTAGCGAAGAATGGAGTATGACGTCCACCTTCTTCTTTAGATAATACGAAAACCTCAGCTTTGAATTTAGCGTGTGCTTTTACAGAGCCAGTTTTAGCAAGAACTTGTCCACGTTGGATGTCTTCACGAGCAACCCCACGAAGTAGAGCACCGATGTTGTCTCCAGCTTGAGCTTGGTCAAGAAGCTTACGGAACATTTCTACACCAGTTACAGTTGTAGTAGCATTCTCTTCAGCAAGACCGATGATTTCTACTACGTCACCAACTTTAACGATTCCACGCTCAACACGACCAGTTGCAACTGTACCACGACCTGTGATAGAGAATACATCCTCGATAGGCATTAAGAATGGTTTGTCAGTTTCACGTTCTGGAGTTGGGATGTAAGCATCAACTTCAGTCATTAATTCGATGATTTTTTCTTCCCACTCAGCTTCTCCTTGAAGAGCTTTAAGAGCAGAACCTTTAATTACAGGAATATCGTCGCCTGGGAATCCGTATTCAGATAATAGGTCGCGAACTTCCATTTCTACTAATTCTAATAATTCTTCGTCATCTACCATGTCGCATTTGTTTAAGAATACAACGATGTAAGGAACACCTACTTGACGAGAAAGAAGGATGTGCTCACGTGTTTGAGGCATTGGACCATCAGCAGCAGATACTACTAAGATACCGCCGTCCATTTGAGCAGCACCAGTGATCATGTTTTTAACATAGTCAGCATGACCTGGGCAGTCAACGTGTGCATAGTGACGAGTTTCAGTTTCGTACTCAACGTGTGCAGTTGAGATTGTGATTCCGCGCTCTCTTTCTTCTGGAGCAGCGTCGATTTGATCGTATCCGCGTGCTTCAGCACCACCAGCTTTTGCAAGAACTGTAGTGATCGCAGCAGTTAATGTAGTTTTACCATGGTCAACGTGGCCGATTGTACCGATGTTAACATGGGGTTTAGAACGTTCGAATTTAGCTTTAGCCATTCTAAATTCCTCCTTAGTTTATATGGGTTATTTTATATTTAGACTAGAAAGTGAAACTTGCGTCTCACTTTCTAAGCTTACATAAGTAGTTATACTTGAACAATCGATAAAAATCAATTATTCACCTTTATTTTTTTTAATAATTTCTTCAGAAACAGACTTCGGTACTTCTTCATAATGATCAAATGTCATTGAGAATGTTCCGCGTCCTTGAGTGTTAGAACGTAATGCCGTTGCATAACCGAACATTTCAGAAAGTGGAACCATAGCGCGAACAACTTGAGCGTTACCGCGAGCTTCCATACCTTCTACACGTCCACGACGAGATGTTACGTCGCCCATAATGTCACCCATGTACTCTTCAGGAATTACAACTTCAACTTTCATCATTGGCTCAAGAATTACTGGGCTACATTTAGAAACCGCAGCTTTAAGCGCCATAGATGCAGCGATTTTGAACGCCATCTCAGATGAATCGACATCATGGTAAGATCCGTCAACTAACGCAGCTTTGATGTCAACTAGTGGGTAACCAGCTAGTACACCATTTTTAAGTGAGTCTTCAAGACCCGCTCCAACAGCTGGGATGTATTCACGTGGAACTACACCGCCGACGATTTTGTTTTGGAATTCAAAACCTTTACCTTCTTCATTAGGTTCAAACTCAATCCAAACGTGACCGAATTGTCCACGACCACCAGATTGACGAGCGAACTTACCTTCAACTTTCGCAGCAGCGCGGAAAGTCTCACGGTATGCTACCTGAGGAGCACCAACGTTTGCTTCCACTTTGAATTCACGGCGCATACGGTCAACGATGATATCAAGGTGAAGTTCACCCATACCAGCGATGATTGTTTGGCCAGTTTCTTGGTCAGTGTGAGCACGGAATGTTGGATCTTCTTCAGAAAGCTTAGATAATGCTGTACCCATTTTATCTTGGTCAGCTTTAGATTTTGGTTCGATAGCTACAGAGATAACTGGTTCTGGGAATTCCATAGACTCAAGGATAACAAGGCTCTTCTCGTCACAAAGAGTATCACCAGTAGTAGTATCTTTTAAACCTACAGCAGCAGCGATATCACCAGCGTAAACTGTTGAAATCTCTTCACGGCTGTTAGCGTGCATTTGTAGGATACGACCTACACGCTCACGCTTACCTTTAGTTGAGTTTTTCACGTATGATCCAGAGTTTAACACACCAGAGTACACACGGAAGAACGTTAACTTACCAACATAAGGATCAGTCATGATTTTGAATGCTAAAGCTGCGAATGGTTCTTCATCGCTAGACTTACGCTCGATAGCTTCATCTGTATCCGGAAGAGTACCTTTAATAGCAGGTACATCTAATGGAGATGGTAGGTAGTCGATAACTGCGTCTAACAGAATTTGAACACCTTTATTTTTGAATGCAGAACCACAGATTACTGGGAAGAATTCTACAGAAGTTGTAGCCTTACGGATACCAGCTTTAAGCTCTTCTACAGTGATTTCTTCACCTTCTAGGTACTTCATCATCATTTCTTCATCAAGCTCAGCTACCGCTTCAATAAGTTTTCCACGGTATTCTTCAGCTAATTCTTTATGCTCTTCAGGAATTTCGACACGCTCGATGTCTGTTCCTAAATCGTTAGCGTACATGTAAGCACACTCTTCAACAAGGTCAATGATACCATTGAACTCATCTTCAGCACCGATTGGTAACTGAATTGGATGTGCGTTTGCTTGTAAACGATCGTGGATTGTTCCTACAGAGTATAAGAAATCTGCACCAATCTTATCCATTTTGTTAACGAATACGATACGAGGTACACCATAAGTAGTAGCCTGACGCCAAACAGTTTCTGTTTGTGGTTCTACACCAGATTGTGCATCAAGTACTGCTACTGCGCCATCAAGTACGCGTAAAGAACGTTCTACTTCTACTGTGAAATCTACGTGTCCTGGAGTGTCAATGATATTTACACGGTGACCTTTCCATTGTGCTGTAGTTGCAGCAGAAGTAATTGTGATACCACGTTCTTGCTCTTGCTCCATCCAGTCCATCTGAGATGCACCTTCATGAGTTTCACCGATTTTATGAATACGTCCTGTGTAATACAGAATACGCTCAGTTGCTGTTGTTTTACCAGCATCGATGTGAGCCATGATACCAATATTACGAGTGTTTTCTAAAGAGAACTCTCTAGTCATTTGGTGTCTTGCTCCTTCCATATATGGATTGGATTATTTTATTTTAAGTAGCAAAAAAGCCACTTTATATTGTTACATATGCCAGTGTCCAGTACCCTCATTATGTAAAACGAGCGCCCAACGAAAGGGAGAGGCATTCTCCCTCTCCACACTTCCATAAGCGACAAATAAAGCGGTTTATGCTTACATTTATTTTACGTTGAATCCTACCAACGGTAATGAGCAAATGCTTTGTTAGCTTCTGCCATTTTATGAGTGTCTTCACGTTTCTTAACAGATGCACCAGCGTTGTTAGCTGCATCTAAGATTTCGTAAGCTAGACGCTCTTCCATAGTTTTTTCACCACGAAGACGAGCATAGTTTACTAACCAGCGAAGACCTAAAGTTGTACGGCGTTCTGGACGAACCTCAACTGGAACTTGGTAGTTAGCACCACCAACACGACGAGCGCGTACTTCAAGAACAGGCATGATGTTCTTAAGAGCTTGCTCGAATACTTCCATTGGTTCTTTATCTGAACGTTCACGAACGATATCGAAAGCGTTATAAAGAATTGTTTGAGATTTACCTTTTTTACCGTCAACCATCATTTTGTTGATTAGGCGTGTTACAAGTTTAGAATTGTACATTGGATCTGGTAACACGTCACGTTTCGCAACAGGTCCTTTACGAGGCATATTGAGTTCCTCCTTTCATTATAAGTTTATTATTTTTTAGCAGGTTTTGGTCGCTTAGTACCATATTTAGAACGTCCTTGCATACGTTTGTCAACACCAGCTGTATCAAGCGCACCACGAACGATGTGGTAACGTACCCCTGGTAAATCCTTTACTCGACCACCGCGAATTAATACTACGCTATGCTCTTGTAGGTTATGACCGATACCTGGGATGTAAGCTGTAACTTCAATACCGTTTGTTAAACGTACACGAGCGTATTTACGTAACGCTGAGTTCGGTTTCTTCGGAGTCATTGTACCAACACGAGTACACACACCACGTTTTTGAGGTGCAGAGATATCAGTTGATTTTTTCTTTAAAGAATTAAAACCTTTGTTTAACGCAGGTGATTTAGACTTCCATACTTTATCAGTACGACCATTTCTCACTAATTGGTTAATAGTAGGCATTTGATTATCCTCCCTTCGCATGTTTGTATGACCACATATCCAGGTGGTTCATTATTAGTTGAAAACAAAGTTTTTGCAAGGAAGAGCAAATGCTCTCTCCTCACAAAAACAGTTTTAACTTATTATTCCTATTGCTGAAGCTCCCACTTGAATCCCCGAAACTTTTCCAAGCTTACGAACTGATTCAACTTTGGTTATGGGTATGTTATGTTGCAAGGCAGTACGAATGATAACATGGGTTAACCGCACATCAGCATCTTCCGCAATAACAACTTCTTTAACTATACCATTTTTGATTGCTTCCAATGTTCGTTTATGACCAACGACTACATTTTCAGCATTTGACACTTTTTGATAAGACATTTAAATATCCTCCAAAGCATCATTCAGGAGCAACCTTGATTATAGTAACATTTTGTCTCATACAATGTCAACTAGGATCAGCTGTTTTTATACAAAATTTACGACGGAAAATTTTACTGTTCCACATAAACTTCATCGTTTTCTACATTCATGTTATCTTGTGTTGTTTTTACAAGATCCACTTTGCGATAACGATTCATACCTGTTCCAGCAGGAACAAGCTTACCGATAATAACATTCTCTTTCAATCCTAGAAGCTCATCGCGTTTACCCTTAATTGCTGCATCTGTTAGAACACGAGTTGTTTCTTGGAATGACGCCGCAGATAAGAACGAATCTGTCTCAAGTGAAGCTTTTGTAATACCAAGTAGAACTGGTCTAGCCGTTGCTGGTTGTTTACCTTTCAGTAACACCTTCGCATTCGCATCAGTAAACTGATGGATATCTAGTAATGTTCCTGGTAATACATCTGTTTCACCCGCATCACTTACACGAACTTTACGTAGCATTTGACGTACCATTACTTCTACGTGTTTGTCACCAATTTCTACCCCTTGCATACGGTATACTTTTTGAACTTCACGTAATAAGTATTCTTGAACTGCTGTAATGTCCGTTACTTTTAGTAATTCCTTCGGATCAATAGAACCTTCTGTTAACTCTTTACCGTGGCTAATTGGCTGTCCTAGAGTTACTTTCAGACGAGCACCGTAAGGAATAGCATACGTACGAGCTTCAACTTCACCCTGTACAACTACTTCTTGGCGATCTTTAACATCGTTGATCGCTGCGATAACACCGTCAATTTCACTGATAACTGCCTGACCCTTCGGATTACGAGCTTCGAAGATCTCTTGGATACGAGGTAAACCTTGTGTGATATCATCCCCGGCAACCCCACCTGTATGGAACGTACGCATCGTTAACTGTGTACCTGGCTCACCGATAGATTGAGCTGCGATAATACCTACCGCTTCTCCTACTTCTACGTCTGTACCAGTTGCTAAGTTACGACCGTAACACTTCTTACATACACCATGGCGAGTATTACACGTAAACGCTGAACGAATGTTTACAGTTTCAACACCCGACTTTTCAACGATATGAGCAATATCTTCAGTAATTAATTGATTTTCAACAACTAATACTTCACCTGTTTCAGGATGTTTTACAGTTTTTCTTGCAAAACGTCCAACAAGACGATCATATAGTGACTCAATAACTTCATTACCCTCTTTAATCGCACCAATTAGTAAACCGCGATCTGTTCCACAATCATCTTGACGAACAATTACATCTTGTGCAACGTCTACAAGACGACGTGTTAAGTAACCAGAATCGGCAGTTTTAAGTGCTGTATCGGCAAGACCTTTACGCGCACCATGCGTAGAGATGAAGTACTCAAGTACTGTTAAACCTTCACGGAAACTCGATTTGATCGGAAGCTCAATGATACGACCAGATGGATTGGCCATCAGACCACGCATACCAGCAAGCTGAGTAAAGTTCGATGCGTTACCACGGGCACCGGAATCACTCATCATGAAGATTGGGTTGCGTTTATTCAAGGATTTCATCAGCTTTCCTTGGATAACATCTTTTGCATTACTCCAAATAGAGATAACACGATCGTAACGTTCTTCTTCCGTGATTAAACCGCGACGGAATTGTTTAATTACATTATCTACTTTTGCTTGTGCTTCATGGAGAATTTCATCTTTTTCACCTAATACAAGAATATCTGATACCCCAACTGTAATACCAGCTTTTGTAGAGTATTTAAATCCTAAGTTTTTCATACGGTCAAGCATGCGAGACGTTTCTGTAATTTGGAAACGTTTGAATACTTCCGCAATAATATTACCAAGGATTTTCTTGCTAAATGGTGCCACTTCTTCGCGACTAGCAATAATTTCTTTAATGTTCGCACCTTTTTCAACGAAATATTCCGCTGGTGTTTCTTTTTCAAGGTTTGAGTTTGTCGGTTCATTAATATAAGGGAACGACTCTGGTAAGATTTCGTTAAATATTAATTTACCAACTGTTGTTAATAGAAGCTTACTCTTTTGCTCTTCAGTAAACGTTACATTATTTACCGAACTCGCAGCAACTGCAACACGTGTGTGCAGATGTACATATCCATTTTGGTATGCAAGTATTGCTTCGTTTGCATCTTTGAAGACCATACCTTCACCGATTGCACCCTCGCGCTCAAGTGTTAAGTAATAGTTACCTAATACCATATCCTGAGATGGAGTAACAACTGGTTTTCCGTCTTTTGGATTCAAGATGTTTTGTGCCGCTAACATAAGGATACGAGCTTCTGCTTGTGCCTCTGATGATAACGGAACGTGAACCGCCATTTGGTCACCGTCAAAGTCCGCGTTGTATGCAGTACATACAAGTGGGTGAAGACGGATTGCACGACCTTCTACTAGTGTAGGTTCAAACGCCTGGATACCAAGACGGTGAAGTGTTGGTGCGCGGTTTAGAAGTACTGGATGCTCTTTGATCACAGATTCTAAAACGTCCCAAACTTCAGGGTGTACACGCTCGATTTTACGTTTAGCACTCTTAATGTTGTGTGCTAATCCTTTTCCAACTAACTCTTTCATAACGAAAGGTTTAAACAATTCAAGTGCCATTTCTTTCGGCAATCCACATTGGTACATCTTTAAGTTCGGTCCTACAACGATTACAGAACGGCCAGAGTAGTCAACACGTTTACCTAATAAGTTTTGACGGAAACGTCCTTGTTTACCTTTAAGCATGTGAGATAGTGATTTTAATGGACGGTTACCTGGTCCAGTAACTGGACGGCCACGGCGACCATTATCGATTAATGCGTCTACAGCTTCTTGTAACATACGTTTTTCGTTTTGAACGATAATGCTTGGTGCACCTAAGTCCAATAGACGTTTTAAACGGTTGTTACGGTTAATTACACGACGATATAAGTCGTTTAAGTCAGAAGTAGCAAAACGTCCACCATCTAACTGTACCATCGGGCGTAGTTCTGGTGGGATAACTGGAAGAACCTCTAAGATCATCCAAGATGGGTGATTTCCAGAGTTACGGAATGCTTCTAATACTTCTAGACGTTTAATAGCACGAGTACGGCGTTGTCCTTGTGCTGTTTTTAATTCTTCTTTTAAGAAGTCTACTTCTTTATCTAAATCGATGTCTTGCAGTAATTTTTTAATCGCTTCTGCACCCATAGCAGCATGGAATGTACTGCCATATCGATCACGATATGCACGGTATTCTTTTTCAGAAAGTAATTGCTTCTTATCAAGTGGTGTATCTCCACTTTCTGTTACAACATAAGAAGCGAAATAAATTACTTCTTCAAGCGCGCGAGGGGACATGTCTAAGACAAGTCCCATGCGGCTCGGGATACCTTTGAAATACCAAATATGAGATACAGGAGCAGCTAATTCGATATGACCCATACGTTCACGACGAACTTTTGCACGCGTTACTTCAACGCCACATCGATCACAAACTACACCTTTATAACGTACACGTTTATATTTCCCGCAATGACATTCCCAGTCCTTTTGTGGTCCGAAAATACGCTCACAGAACAAGCCATCTTTTTCAGGCTTTAACGTACGATAGTTAATTGTTTCTGGTTTCTTAACTTCACCGTATGACCAAGAACGAATCTTGTCAGGTGAAGCAAGTCCAATCTTCATATATTCAAAGTTATTTACATCTATCAAGGGGCCTACCTCCCTTTTAGTCTACAGGTTATCCCAATTATTCCTTAGTTGTCTCAACTTCAACATTCAATTTATCTGCTGATTGATGATCATCGTCATCTTCCGTATCACGCATTTCAATTTCTGTATCGTTGATAGACATCATTTTAACGTCCATACCTAAACTTTGCAGTTCTTTAATCAATACTTTGAATGATTCAGGAACGCCTGGTTCTGGAACATTTTCACCTTTAACAATTGCTTCATACGTCTTAACACGTCCAATAACATCATCAGACTTCACTGTTAAGATTTCTTGAAGAGTATAAGCAGCACCATAAGCTTCAAGTGCCCAAACCTCCATCTCACCGAAACGCTGTCCACCGAACTGAGCTTTACCTCCAAGAGGTTGCTGCGTTACAAGTGAGTATGGTCCAGTAGAACGAGCATGAAGTTTATCGTCAACCATGTGCGCAAGTTTGATCATATACATGACACCAACAGATACACGGTTATCGAATGGCTCACCAGTACGTCCGTCATACAGGATTGTTTTCGCGTCATTTGCCATACCAGCTTCTTCAATTGTGCCCCATACATCTTCCTCACGAGCACCATCGAATACCGGTGTTGCAATGTGAATACCAAGGTATCTTGCTGCCATACCAAGATGAAGCTCTAATACCTGACCGATATTCATACGAGATGGTACCCCTAATGGGTTTAACATGATATCGATTGGCGTACCATCTGGTAAGTAAGGCATATCTTCTTCCGGTAAAATACGGGAGATAACACCTTTGTTACCATGACGACCAGCCATTTTGTCACCTTCAGAAATTTTACGCTTTTGAACGATATATGCACGTACAAGTTGATTCACGCCTGGTGGCAATTCATCGCCATCTTCACGGTTAAACACTTTTACGTCTAAGATAATACCGCCACCACCGTGTGGTACACGTAGTGATGTATCACGTACTTCACGTGCTTTTTCACCGAAGATTGCATGTAATAGACGTTCTTCTGCCGTTAATTCTGTTACACCTTTTGGCGTTACTTTACCAACAAGTAGATCTCCATCTTTTACTTCAGCACCGACGCGAATAATACCGCGCTCGTCAAGATTACGAAGTGCATCTTCTCCAACATTCGGGATATCACGTGTAATTTCTTCTGGTCCAAGCTTCGTATCACGAGCTTCTGATTCATATTCTTCAATATGGATAGAAGTGTACACATCATCTTTTACAAGGCGCTCACTCATGATGATCGCATCCTCATAGTTATAACCGTCCCATGTCATAAAGCCAACAAGCACGTTACGTCCAAGCGCCAGTTCACCTAGTTCCATAGAAGGACCATCCGCAAGGATTTCACCTTTTACAACTTGGTCTCCAACACTTACGATTGGACGTTGGTTGTAGCAAGTTCCTTGGTTAGAACGAATGAATTTTTGCATTTTGTAGCGATCTAAGTCGCCTTTTACTGTTTGACCGTCAACGTCTACATAGCGACGTACCCAAACTTCACGTGCTTCTACGCGCTCAACAACACCAGGCTGTTTACAGATTACTGCAGCACCTGAGTCTTTTGCTGATACGTACTCCATACCTGTACCTACAATCGGAGATTCCGGATTTATTAACGGAACCGCCTGACGTTGCATGTTCGCTCCCATAAGTGCGCGGTTAGAGTCATCGTTTTCTAAGAACGGAATACAAGCTGTCGCTGCCGACACTACTTGTTTTGGAGATACATCCATGTAGTCGATGCGTTCTTTATTTGTGACAATGTTTTCACCACGGAAACGAGCTACGATATCTTCATCAAGGAATTCCCCTACTTCAGATAATTTCATATTCGCTTGGGCTACAACATAGTTATCTTCTTCATCTGCTGTTAAATAATCAACCTGCCCTGTTACAAGACCAGTTTCTGGGTCAACACGACGGTATGGCGTTTCAATGAAACCAAACTCATTTACTTTCGCAAACGAAGATAATGAGTTAATCAAACCGATGTTTGGTCCCTCTGGTGTTTCAATTGGACACATACGACCATAGTGAGAGTAGTGAACGTCACGTACTTCAAAGCCTGCGCGCTCACGCGTTAAACCACCGGGTCCTAATGCAGATAGTCTTCGTTTGTGAGTTAACTCTGCTAATGGGTTTGTTTGATCCATGAACTGAGATAACTGAGAACTTCCGAAGAACTCTTTAATAGATGCAATAACCGGGCGAATGTTAATTAACGCTTGTGGTGTAATTGCATTTGTATCTTGAATCGACATTCTCTCACGAACAACACGTTCCATACGAGAAAGACCGATACGGAATTGGTTTTGTAGTAACTCTCCTACAGAACGCAGACGACGATTTCCTAAGTGGTCAATATCATCTGTATCCCCTACTTTATATAGCAAGTTAAAGAAGTAGCTAATAGAAGCAAGAATATCACCTGGTGTGATGTGTTTTATATCACGAGTAATATTTGCATTCCCAATTACGTTTATAGATCGTTCGCCTTCTGATTCTGGAGCATAAATCTTAATAGATTGCAGCTCAACATCGCCTGCTACCACTCCACCCATTGGTTTCGCTGTTTTGAATCCAATGTTTTTCTCTAAGTAAGGTAGAATGCGATCCAGTGTACGACGATCTAAGACTGTTCCTTCTGCCGCTAAAATTTCACCAGTTTCTGGATCCACCAGTGTTTCAGCTAAACGTTGGTTAAACAATCTGTTTTTAATGTGTAGCTTTTTGTTGATCTTATAGCGACCTACATTTGCTAAATCGTAGCGCTTCGGATCAAAGAAACGAGACACAAGTAAGCTCTTTGCATTTTCTACTGTTGGTGGTTCACCAGGGCGTAGACGCTCATAAATTTCAAGCAATGCCTTCTCAGTGCTATCTGTGTTGTCTTTTTCTAACGTATTGCTTAAGTATTCGTTATCACCTAAAAGCTCGGTGATTTCTTGATCAGAGCCAAACCCTAATGCGCGTAACAAAACAGTTACAGGAAGTTTACGCGTACGGTCAATACGCACATATACAACATCCTTAGCATCTGTTTCATACTCTAACCAAGCTCCGCGGTTTGGAATTACAGTAGCAGTAAAACCACGTTTTCCGTTTTTATCCACTTTGCCACTATAGTATACGCTTGGAGAGCGAACTAACTGGGAAACGATAACACGTTCTGCACCGTTAATTACGAATGTTCCAGTCTCTGTCATGAGTGGGAAATCTCCCATGAACACATCTTGTTCTTTTACTTCACCAGTTTCCTTGTTGATTAGACGCACTTTTACACGAAGTGGTGCTGCATACGTCACATCACGCTCTTTGCATTCTTCTACAGAGTATTTAGGTTCACCCAAGCTGTAGTCGATAAATTCAAGCGATAGATTTCCCGTAAAGTCTTCGATCGGAGAAATGTCTTGGAACATTTCTCGCAAACCCTCATCAAGAAACCACTGATAAGAAGAGGTTTGAATTTCGATAAGATTTGGTAACTCTAATACTTCACTAATACGGGCATAACTTCTTCGTTGGCGGTGGCGTCCGTATTGAACTAGTTGACCTGTCAACTGCTTCACCCCTCAAATCATGAGTATTATAAATGCACAAAAAAATTTGTGCAAAATCACAAATAAATACAACTACTGCTATTAGCGTAGTTTTTTTCTCTTAAAGATAGATACGTTGAGTCTTTCTACCTGCTCAAAAAAGAAAAATGGCTTCTATAAGAAAACCATCATTCTGTTTCATAATCTGCTGATTTTACTATCTTTTCCAAGAGAAGCAAAAATATACATCTTTCTCAACGCAGAAAATCATATATTGGCATTGTATAATGTTAACATAGCCAAAAATAACCGTCAACGCTTTTTTGATTTTATGATATAATATCCTTTTTTCTTTTCTACAACTTCAACTTCAGAAAATACTTCTTCTAGTTTTTTCATCGCAGATGGCGCACCTTGTTTCTTTTGAATAACAATCCACAATTCTCCACCTGAAACTAAATACTCCACAGCCTTTTCTAAAATCTCATGCACGATATCTTTACCAGCACGAATTGGAGGATTAGATAGAATAACAGCATACTTGCCATCTACATTTTCATAGACACTACTTTGCAAAATACGTATATTTTCAATTCTGTTATTAGCGGCATTTTCTTTTGCAAGTCCCAAGGCCCTTTCATTCACATCCACCATGTGAATTTCACGATTTTGAAACTCTTTCGCTAACGACAAACCGATTGGACCGTACCCACATCCTACGTCTAACACATTACCTTTAACATCTGGCATTTGAAACGCTTCAATTAAAAGACGAGAACCAAAGTCCACTTCGTTTTTCGAGAACACCCCATGGTCAGATAAAAAAGTAAATCGAGATTCACGAAGTGTAACTTCCCATCGTTTACGATCACTTTTACTAGAAGGGTCGTTAGAAAAATAATGGTCTGCCATATGGCCACCTCTTTTCTTTACAGTTAAAAAAAAAGCTCGCATAAGAGCGAGCTTTTTTTAAAGCACCAAAAGTTAATTACTTAACTTCTACAGCAGCGCCAACTTCTTCAAGTTTAGCTTTCATTTCTTCAGCTTCCTCTTTAGTAACGCCTTCTTTGATTGCTTTTGGAGTGTTGTCAACTAATTCTTTAGCTTCTTTTAAGCCAAGACCAGTGATTTCACGTACAGCTTTGATAACTTTGATTTTTTGAGCGCCAGCACTTGCAAGTACTACGTCAAATTCAGTTTGCTCAGCAGCAGCTTCACCAGCGCCACCAGCTACAGCTACAGGAGCAGCAGCAGTTACGCCGAATTCTTCCTCGATAGCTTTTACTAAGTCGTTAAGTTCTAATACAGTCATAGATTTAACTGCTTCAATGATTTGTTCTTTAGTCATTGTAAATATCCTCCCTTAAATAGGTTTGTATTGTTTTATAGATAACAAGTAATTATCTTTTAAAAAATTAAGCGCCTTGCTCTTCCTTTTGATCTGCAACTGCTTTAGTAGCAAGTGCAAGGTTACGGATTGGAGCTTGAAGAACGCTAAGAAGCATAGAAAGTAAGCCTTCACGTGATGGAAGAGTAGCGATAGCTTTAACCTCATCAAGTGTTACAAGTTTACCTTCGATTACGCCCGCTTTAATTTCTAAAGCTTCATGATTTTTAGCGAAGTCGTTTAATACTTTCGCAGGAGCAACTACATCCTCGTTACTGAACGCGATTGCGTTTGGTCCTGTTAAGAATTCGTTTAACTCAGCCATTTCAGCAGACTCTGCAGCACGACGAGTTAAAGAGTTTTTGTAAACTTTGAACTCAACGCCAGCTTCACGTAAGTTTTTACGTAATTCTGTTGCTTCAGAAACTGTTAAACCACGGTAGTCAACAACAATTGTAGATTTACTCGCGCGAAGTTTTTCAGCGATTTCAGTTACAACTTGTTGTTTAGTTTCGATTACTTTGCTCATGTTATTACACCTCCTGTAGATTATATAGAAGATGTACCGAAAGTGCACTAAAAACCTCCATGCCCAACTTGTAGACATGGAGGCATATAGTCACAGAAAAAAGATTCCGCTTCGTATATTAACACCTAGGTAGGAAATTAAGTCGAATCGACTCCTACTGTCTACGGTACACTATTAAAATTCACAACATAAATGATTATATTAAAACTTCTTTATGAAGTCAACTTCCAATTTTTACGCAAGTGTAGAAACATCTACGCGTACGCCAGGTCCCATTGTAGAAGCAACAGTTGCGTTCTTCATGTAAGTACCTTTTGCAGCAGCTGGCTTAGCTTTTTGTAGCGTGTCAGCAATTGTTTTGAAGTTTTCTACTAATTTAGCATCTTCGAAAGATACTTTACCGATTGGAACGTGGATGTTACCAGCTTTATCAACGCGGTATTCAACTTTACCAGCTTTGATTTCGTTAACAGCTTTAGTTACATCGAAAGTAACTGTTCCAGTTTTAGGGTTTGGCATTAAACCTTTAGGTCCTAATACACGACCAAGTTTACCAACTTCACCCATCATGTCAGGAGTTGCTACTACTACATCGAAATCGAACCAACCTTTTTGGATTTTACCGATGTAATCAGCATCGCCTACGAATTCAGCGCCAGCAGCTTCAGCTTCTTTTGCTTTTTCGCCTTTAGCGAATACTAATACACGTTGTACTTTACCAGTACCGTGTGGAAGAACAACTGCACCACGAATTTGTTGGTCAGCTTTCTTAGGGTCAACACCTAAACGGAATGCAGCTTCTACAGTTGCATCAAATTTAGCTGTGTTTGTTTTCTTTACTAATTCTACTGCTTCTGTTGCAGAGTAAGCAGATGCACGATCAACAAGCTTCGCAGCTTCAACGTACTTTTTACCTCTTTTAGCCATGTTTGTTTCCTCCTTGAATGTGGTTTTAGCGGAATAACCTCCCACGTTTACGCCTTCATTCCGGGAACCCCCGAGGATGTGCGCCCATCCATTTATTTAAAAATGATGATCATTTACGATAATAAAGGTTGCGAATTGGAATTCCAGACCCGCAACCTTTTTTACAAAAAACAAATCGAATTAGTCTTCGATAACGATGCCCATACTGCGCGCAGTACCTTCAACCATACGCATTGCAGCTTCTACGCTAGCAGCGTTTAGGTCAGGCATTTTAGTTTCAGCGATTTCGCGTACTTTATCACGCTTAACAGTTGCCACTTTATTACGGTTTGGTTCACCAGAACCAGACTCAATACCAGCTACTTTCTTAAGAAGAACAGCAGCAGGAGGAGTTTTAGTAATGAAAGTGAATGAACGGTCTTCAAATACCGTAATTTCAACAGGGATGATAAGACCAGCTTGATCAGCTGTACGAGCGTTAAACTCTTTACAGAAGCCCATGATGTTAACACCTGCTTGTCCTAATGCTGGACCAACCGGCGGAGCTGGATTAGCTTTACCTGCAGGAATCTGAAGTTTTACCATTTTAATTACCTTTTTAGCCACGAGACACACCTCCTTAAGTCCGTGATGTGGTCAATTGGGCAGTGATTTGCCCTCCCACTTCATATTTTATCATAATGATAAAATCTTTTTCAAAAAACGTCTCCGTTACCGAAGACGTACTGACTTAAAAGATATTATCACTTTTTACAATTCATTTCAAGTTTCATTTTATAATTTTTCAATTTGATGGAAATCAAGTTCAACCGGAGTCTCGCGACCGAACATGTCTACAAGCACGCTAACTTTTTTCTTTTCCACATCAATTTCTTCAATCGCACCTGTATAATCCGCGAATGGCCCCTCATTTACACGCACTGTTTCATGAAGTTCAAATTCGAAATCAACCACTTCATTGTCCATTCCCATATGCTTCATGATGGTAACAACTTCCTCTTCTAATAGAGGCGATGGTTTAGATCCTGAACCAGAAGAACCGACAAAGCCTGTTACACCTGGCGTATTACGAACAACATACCAAGAATCGTCAGTCATGATTAGTTCTACTAATACGTAACCTGGGAACACTTTTCTTTTCGTTATTTTTTCTTTACCATTTTTCATTTCTACTTCTACTTCTTCCGGGACAACAACACGGAAAATTTTATCTTGCATACCCATTGATTCTACACGTTTCTCTAGGTTTGCTTTTACTTTATTTTCATATCCAGAATAAGTATGGACAACATACCAACTTTTTTCCATTCATTTAGGACGAGCGTCCTTCCCTCCCTGACGTACATTTTTTTGCGCAAATGAAAAAACCCGTTCACCGGGCTTTTACACAGTTCTTATAAATAACATTATATCATGGATAAGTGCTTCTTATTCAAGAATTAACCAAGAATTAACCGAATTAAAGAAGAAATGCCCATATCAACCACTGCGAAGAAAATCGCAAAGAACACAACTGTCGCGATAACAGTCGTTGTTGATCGGAGTAATTCATCTTTTTTAGGCCAACTTACTTTTTTCATTTCGCGACCTACATCGCCGAAAAAGTTCGTTAAACGCATCTACGGGACCTCCAGTTTATTATTTCAATTATTTATTTTGTTTCTTTGTGAACTGTATGCTTATTACATGTTTTACAAAACTTCTTTATCTCAAGTCGCTCTACTGAGCTCGTATCTTTCATCGTAGAGTAGTTTCGATTTTTACACTCTTCACATGAGAGTACAACTTTTTTCCTCATTAGTTACACCAACCTTGTAACATTGTCCCTAAAAATGTATCATACAACAAAAGACAATGTCAATGTCATGACTTTCACTCTCTTAACAAAAAGAAAACAGGTGAATTATTTTACACCTGCGGCACTTGCTATGAATTTAAAGTTGTGCTCTCTCTCATCTCCATATATCTTTCTAATTTCCTTTTTACACGCTGCAATGCGTTATCAATAGATTTCACGTGCCTGTTTAACTGTTCTGAAATTTCTTGATAGGAACGACCATCTAAGTATAAAGAGAGCACTTTTCTTTCTAAATCGCTTAATAATTCAGATATTTTAGATTCTATGTCTGTATATTCTTCCTGACTTATAATCATCTCTTCTGGATCAGTTACTTTCGATTCCGAAATAACATCTAATAATGTTCGATCAGATTCCTCATCGTAAATTGGCTTGTCTAAAGACACATACGAATTTAACGGAATATGTTTTTGCCTTGTTGCTGTTTTAATAGCGGTAATAATTTGTCGAGTGATACACAGTTCAGCAAATGCTTTGAACGAAGACAGCTTGTCCCCTTTATAATCACGAATAGCTTTAAACAATCCAATCATGCCTTCTTGAACAATATCTTCTCGATCGGCACCCACTAAGAAATAAGATCTTGATTTCGCGCGAACAAAGTTCTTATATTTGTGAATTAAATATTCTAGAGCGTCAGTATTACCTTTTCGAACTAACTCAACGATTGCCTCATCCTCTAAATCACGAAATGTAACGTCGCCTACACTTACGAAGCCTGCTTCCACCCTGATCCCTCCGACCGCTATATATTTAGCAATATTATACAGTAAAAAGATAAAGAGCGTCAATGCTTCAACGCTCTCCTCTTCTTAATTTTTCTAATTTTTCTGTAATATCTTCACTAAATATCTTTCGCATGGCGGGTTGCTTTTCTTTCGTGTCTTTTGTACACCTTCTTACTTGTTGTTCCATCGCTTGCACTTCTAACTCTAATTCACGCGCAGATTTTCGAAGTGCACCTTGCGCAAATATAATCCATTGCTCCGTATAATCCGAAGTTGCAACGTATATTTGTGTATTTACATTTCTAAGCTCAATCGCAAGTTGTTCTATCTTTTCATCTGCAGTTTGATTTTTTCTCGTGAATATTACTTCCACCCGTGATTGTTTCATCTTTTTTTCAATACCATAGACTGTATAGGCATCAAAGACAATCATTACCTTTGTGCCTGTATAGCCTTGATAATCCGCCATCTTATCAATAAGTGCGTCTCTTGATGACTGTAAATCTACATCCCGCAGTTTCTTCAAGTCTCCCCAAGCCCCGATAATGTTGTAACCGTCAACGATTAAAATATCGTTCATTTTTTATTTACCAATTTCGTGACGTTTACGATATACCTCATACATTAACAAACTTGCGGCTACTGAAGCATTTAAGGATGTAACTTTACCGACCATCGGTAAAGTAATTAGGAAATCACACTTTTCACCAATAATACGACTCATACCTTTTCCTTCACTACCAATTACTAGTCCGATTGGCATATTACCATCTAAATTACGGTAATCTGTTTTCCCTTTGGCATCTGTACCAGCAATCCAAAGTCCACGTTCTTTTAATTCATCAATTGTACGCGATAAGTTTGTTACACGTGCAACAGGAATATATTCAATTGCCCCAGTCGACGCTTTCGCAACTGACGCTGTAAGCCCCACCGCTCTTCTTTTTGGAATAATAACCCCATGAGCCCCTGTTGCATCCGCAGTACGCATAATAGAGCCTAAGTTATGTGGGTCTTCAATTTCATCTAAAATTAAGAAAAACGGATCTTCATTGCGTTTTTCTGCTAATTTAAACAAATCCTCTAACTCAGCATATTGATATGCAGCTACTTGAGCAATTACACCTTGATGATTACCCTCAACCAATTGATCTAATTTCTTCTTTGGTGCGTGTTGCAAGATAACCTTATTCTCTTTTGCTAATGCTAGTACAATTTGCACTTGTCCTTTGGCAGCACCTTCCGCTACCAAAATTTTATTAATATCTCGCCCCGCTCTTAAAGCTTCAATTACAGGGTTACGTCCGATAATATATTCACTACTCATGATGATGTGCTCCCTTCCTTTTCTTCCAAAACGTCAATCGCCTTATATACAATCTCGTCCAATCTTTCACGATTATTCAACAAGTGATGATAACCGATTAGCGCTTCAAAGGCTGTACTGTGTCGATATGTTTGTACATCTGTATTTTTTGGAACAGTACCCGAATTCGCATTACGCCCTCTTCTTAATACCGCCTCTTCCTCTTCTGTCAAAAATGCCGTTTCTAATAAATGATAAACAACTTTCGCCTGTGCTTTTGCCGAAACAAAGCCCGTCCCTAAGCGATGTAATTGATTAGGGCGAACTGTCCCCTTTTGAAGGAGGTGATAGCGGATATATTGCTCATATACCGCATCACCCATATATGCTAAAGCTAAGCTGTTCAATTGCTTTGCATCAATCATTCTTATCCTCTTTTCCATCTTGTACCTTGAGCGGTATCTTCTAAAATAATATTACGTCCTTTTAAATCATCGCGAATTTGATCAGATAGTGCGAAGTCACGATTTTGACGAGCTTCAATACGCTTTTGGATTAGTGCTTCAATTTCTTCATCAAGCAACTCTTCTTGTGCTAATTCTAATCCTAAAATACTAAATAATGTTTCAAGTTGTTTTACATAAGCTTCAATTACAACTTTAGAAGTATGTTCTTCTAACAAATATTGATTTGCGTGATTTGCTACGTTATATAATTCAGTAATCGCATTAGCCGTATTGAAATCATCATCCATCGCTTCTTCGAATGCAACCTGGAACTTTTCCATTTCAGCTAACCATTTTTCATTATGGTCCGTTAAATCCGTACTACTTTCCATACGATGCTTTAAGTTACCGTAAGCTGTTTTAATTCTTTCTAGTCCATTATTAGTACTTTGCAATAAATCCTCGCTAAAGTTAATTGGGTGACGGTAATGTACCGATAGCATAAAGAACCTGATTAACTGTGGATCATATTGTTTAATGATATCGTGAACTAAAATGAAGTTTCCAAGCGACTTAGACATCTTCTCGTTATTAATATTAATATATCCGTTATGCATCCAATAACGTGCAAATGTTTTTCCTGTCAACGCCTCAGACTGCGCAATTTCATTTTCATGATGAGGAAACGCTAAATCTTGACCACCAGCATGAATATCAATTGTATCCCCTAAATATTTACGCGCCATTGCTGAGCATTCAATATGCCACCCTGGGCGTCCTTTCCCCCAAGGGCTTTCCCAGAAGATTTCCCCTTCTTTCGCAGCTTTCCATAAAGCAAAATCAAGAGGGTCTTGTTTCTTTTCTCCTACTTCAATACGTGCACCGTGACGTAAGTCTGCAATCGGTTGATGTGATAATTTACCGTAACCTTCGAATTCTTTCGTTTTAAAGTACACATCACCTTCTGATTCATATGCATACCCTTTATTCACAAGTTCTTGAATAAATTCAATAATGATATCCATATTTTCCGTTACACGTGGATGAACCGTTGCATGTTTGCAACCTAGTGCCGTTACATCTTCAAAGTAAGCTTCAACAAAACGATCTGCAATTGTTGGCACATCTTCACCTAATTCGTTTGCCGCCTTAATTAATTTATCATCCACGTCAGTAAAGTTAGATACATACTGCACATCATATCCTTTATATTCTAAGTAACGGCGTACTGTATCAAACACCATAGGTGGTCTTGCATTCCCAATGTGAATGTAGTTATACACTGTAGGTCCGCACACATACATCTTTACCTTATTTTCTTCTAATGGCATAAACTCTTCTTTTTGACGCGTTAACGTATTATAAATGTGAATAGTCATTTTTATCCTTCCTTCCTACCTTTACTTCGAGTTGCTTTCTCAATTTATCAAGTTCTACTTCCATAACCTTTAATTTATCAAAAATCGGATCCGGAAGATCAGAATGATTTAATTCTTGACCAATCTTTACTCCATTTTGAATAACGACTCGGCCAGGTATACCTACAACTGTAGAATGCGCAGGAACTTCCTTTAACACGACAGATCCTGCTCCAATTTTAGAATTCTCTCCAATAGTAATAGATCCTAGTACTTTAGCACCTGTTGCAATTAATACATTATCCTGAATTGTAGGGTGCCTCTTTCCTTTTTCTTTACCTGTACCACCTAATGTGACACCTTGATAAATTGTTACGTTTTCGCCAATTTCACACGTTTCTCCAATTACAACCCCCATTCCATGATCAATGAAAAAACGACGACCAATAGTTGCTCCTGGATGAATCTCAATGCCAGTAAAAAAACGACTAACTTGCGAAATCCAACGTGCCATAAAGAAAAAATCCCTTTTATAAAAAGCATGTGCAATTCGATGGGCCCAAACTGCATGTAATCCAGAGTAAGTTAAAATGACTTCGAAATAACTTCTTGCCGCTGGATCCTGTTCAAAAACGACTTCAATATCTTCCCGAAGCCTCTTAAACATCGATGTTCCCTCCCCTTTATGGGCTGCTTTTTTCGAGTGAACTAACTCCCCACTTCCCCCTAAATCTTTATACAAGGGGATAAAACTTATACTCACACCATTTACATGGTATAAAAAAAAGACGCCTCTGTCATATAGACAGAGACGCCTTTTAAGCGCGGTTCCACTCTGTTTAGGCTAAAGAAGCCTCAAACTCATCCATGATAACGGTTTACACCGCTTCTGTTTACTTTGCGCCCTAAGACGTTCCGCGAAATACTTCGCTGTTCAACAGAAGACTCGAAGGGGCATTTCAAAAATCCGCTTATAAACCACTTCCAGCCTAAGGGTGGTTCTCTCTGTAAAAAGCCTGATTTTCTACTTCTCCTTCTCGTCGCTTTTCCTTATTAGATTTTAGATATACTTATTATATTGCTAAACCTAGAAAATGTTAACCAATTACTTTTTGAATACGATTTAAAACTTTTTCTTTTCCAAGAAGAGCAATAGCGTTAGGAAGCTCTGGACCATGTGTTTGTCCAGTAGTAGCAACACGGATTGGCATAAATAGGTTTTTACCTTTATGTCCTGTTTCTTTTTGAACTGCTTTAATAGCCGCCTTAACTGCCGCTGGCTCCATTGCTTCTAAAGCTTCTAATTGATCGGCAAATGCACGAAGTACTTCAGGTACTTGTTCACCTTTCAATACTTCTTGTCCCTCTTCTTCATGATCAACATGATCTTTAAAGAACATTTCAGAAAGCTCTACAATTTCAGCTCCAAAGCTCATTTGGTCATGATATAAAGCAATTACATCACGAACCCACGCTTGTTCTTGTTCGCTTAAGTTTTCACCTACGCGACCCGCCTTCACTAAATGCGGTAAGCTTAGTTCAACAACCGTATCTAAATCTTGTTTTTTCATATATTGGTTGTTCATCCATTTTAGTTTTTGGGAATCAAATAATGCAGGTGATTTTGATAAACGAGCTGCATCAAACATTTTGATAAACTCATCTTGAGAGAAGACTTCTTCTTCACCTACTGGTGACCAACCTAGTAATGCAATAAAGTTAAAGATTGCTTCTGGAAGATATCCAAGCTCTTTATATTGCTCAATAAATTGAATAATAGATTCGTCACGCTTACTTAGCTTTTTACGGCTTTCGTTTACAATTAAAGTCATATGACCGAACTTCGGGATATCCCAACCGAAAGCTTCATAAATCATCATTTGTTTTGGCGTGTTTGAAATATGATCATCACCACGAAGTACGTGTGTAATCTCCATTAAGTGATCATCTACCGCTACCGCAAAGTTATAAGTTGGAATTCCATCTTTTTTCACGATAACGAAATCACCAAAATCATTTGAATGGAATGCAACTTCATCTTTTACGAGATCTTTAAACGTGTAGTCGCTATCAGCCGGCACACGGAAGCGAATACTTGGAATACGGCCTTCAGCCTCAAATCCTTTAATTTGCTCCTCAGTTAAATCACGGTGGTTTCCTGCATAACGCGGTGTTTCACCACGAGCGATTTGACCTTCACGCTCTGCTTCTAGCTCTTCTTCTGTCATATAACATTTGTAAGCTAAATCACGCTCTAATAAATCTTTATATAATTTTTTATAAATATCTAAACGCTCTGTTTGACGATATGGTCCAAATTCACCACCAACATCAACACCTTCATCCCAGTCCATACCGAGCCATTTCAAGTATTTTAATTGGCTTTCTTCTCCACCAGCAACATTACGTTTCACATCAGTATCTTCAATACGAATAATAAACTTACCATCTTGATGACGAGCAAATAAATAATTAAATAATGCCGTACGCGCATTTCCGATATGTAAGTGTCCTGTTGGACTTGGCGCATAGCGCACTCTCACTTGCTTTTCCATAGTTGGTACACCTTCCAATCTTAATGTCAACACATTCTATAATTGTACACCAAAAAAACGTGATTATCCATCTTACGAATTAAAAACCACTATTTTTTCTGTAATAAAACAACCGCTTGAGAAGCAATCCCTTCTTCTCTACCTGTAAATCCTAATTTTTCTGTTGTTGTTGCCTTTACATTAATATTATCAATAGACGTTTCTAATAGTTCACTAATGCGTTTACGCATGCTTTCAATATGCGGTGCCATTTTTGGCTTTTGGGCAATAATTGTACAATCTAGGTTCCCTAGCTCATAACCTTGTTCACGCACAAATTCCCAAACCTTTTGTAACAATACAGCTGAATCCGCATCTTTAAAGGCAGGATCTGTATCGGGAAAATGTTTTCCAATATCTCCTGCTGCAATTGCTCCTAGACATGCGTCAGCAATCGTATGTAACAATACATCTGCATCCGAGTGACCGATTAATCCTTTTTCATGAGGAATTGTAATTCCACCGATAATTAACGGTCTACCTTCCGCAAATTCATGTACATCAAAACCTTGTCCAATTCGAAACATTCTTTACATCCTCCTCAATCTAAACTACTTTATGAATTCTATATTATATTGCTATCTCTATAAAGAAAAGCCCGGCAACTGCCGAGCTTTTCTTTACTATAATACCATCACTTCTATTTTTTCTGAACATGAAGGAAACTTTCAGCAATTAGTAAATCCTCTGGAGTCGTCACTTTAATATTATAGTAACTCCCCTCTACTACGCCTACTTTCTTCCCTACACGTTCTACGAGACTCGCGTCATCTGTACCAAGAAAACAACTTTGCTTTGCACTTCTATGAGCTTCTAATAAAAGAGGAACAGAAAATCCTTGCGGTGTTTGAACCGCTTTAAGCTGAGAACGTTCTACCGTTTCAACAACAACACCCTGTTCTACTTTCTTAATGGTATCCTTCACTGGCACCGCACAAATGGAAGCACCATATTTCTCTGCTGCAGTTAATACATCTTGCATCATCTTATTCGTTACGAACGGGCGCGCACCATCGTGTACGAGAACATATTCAACACCACTCACATACTGAAGCGCATTATACACACTATCTTGTCTTTCGGCCCCGCCTTGAATAAATTGCACCTGCTTTTCAACCGGGTACTTCTGCATTAACTCCTCAAAATAAGGGCGTTCCTCTTCGTTAATTGCCATGATAATACGTTTACATGCTTTATCTTTTTCAAAAGCACGTAATGTATGCACAATGATAGGTACTCCATTTATAAGTAAGAACAACTTGTTTTTGCCAGCACCCATCCGTTTCCCTTGACCCGCTGCTGGAATAATTAACGTATACATATTAATAATCCTCTACTTATAATGCTTTTTCTAATAATTTACGTTTTGCGAAAATCATACGACCTGCCGATGTTTGCAACACACTTGTAACTAGTACATTAAGTTGCGAACCGACATATTCTCTACCGTCTTCTACTACAATCATCGTGCCATCATCTAAATATGCCACACCTTGATTTTGTTCTTTACCATCTTTCACAACATAAACACTTAATTCTTCGCCAGGGAGTACGACTGGTTTAATTGCATTTGCTAAATCGTTAATGTTTAATACTGTTACTCCTTGTAATTCAGAAACTTTGTTTAAGTTGAAATCATTTGTTACAACAGTTCCACCAGTGATTTTAGCTAACTTTACAAGCTTGCTATCCACCTCTTGGATATCCTCAAAATCGCCTTCATAAATTTCCACCGGAATTGGTAGCTCTTTTTGAATACGATTTAAAATGTCTAATCCTCTGCGACCACGATTACGCTTTAAAGCATCAGAAGAATCGGCAATATGCTGAAGCTCTTCTAATACGAATTGTGGAATCACAATTGTTCCTTCTAAAAACTTCGTTTGGCAAATATCCGCAATACGTCCATCAATAATTACGCTTGTATCGAGAATTTTCCAATGAGTTGTAGATTTTTCTACCTCTACCTCTTCGTTCTCGCTATTGTTTTTCTTCTTACCTCCACGCTGGGGTAATGTAAATAATCCTAGCAATTCATTTCTCTTTTTAAATCCTACTTGGAATCCTAAATAACCAAGTAAAAGAGTAAAGAACACTTGTAATACTGTACTAATGACTGGAATCGTAAATTCACGAATTGGTATCAAAATTAAATATGCAACAATAAGACCAGAGATCAACCCTAATGTACCAAATAAAACATCCGCTACCGGTGCCTTTACAAGGGCTTCTTCGATATGTTTAATAAGTTGAACAATATAATCCACAAGCCAAAATGTTGTTAAAAATAAAATAATTGCACCAATAATTGCACGAACGTACGATCCCTCAAGCAAAGGAACAGCACCAACGTCCAATACATTAATAACTTTTGGGATTAGAAAAATCCCTAACGCTCCCCCGATCACTAAAAAGAAGAGCTGTACGATCCTTTTTAACATCCAACCACCTCCTACTCATTATTAACCATTGTTTTGCTAATCAAAACGCCGAATGCAAAAGCGGACGTGTTTTTTTGTAAATAGTTTTATTTACCAATATACCATATCATATAACAAAAATGTTCTAGTGTCGTTATATTATGGAATCAATGTAATATTCTTAATTGTGTCTACTCATATAGAGATGCTCTTGAATTCTTTTTAGGCCCTCTCGTATTTTCTTCGCCCTAACTTCCCCAATTCCTTCCACATCATCCAATTCATTAATAGTTGCACGACAAACACCTTGCAATGTTTTAAATCGATTAATTAAATTTTCAATGATAAGTGGTGGAACACGAGAAATTTTGCTTGCGATTCGGTATCCCCTCGGTGTCACGCTTTCTTCTAAGCTCATTTGCCCTGGATAGCCGAGCAATTTAACTAAATCGCTATCCTCTAAAAGCTGTGTATTTGCAAGATCTTGTAACTTTTTCAAAATTTGATGGTGATCCTGCGTTTTTTCTTGATAATAATCCTTAATTAATAACGCTGCCTCTGCTTCTAAGTCGGCTAGTAATTCTGTAAGTTGTAAACGAATTAATCTTCCTTCCGTTCCTAACTCATGAATGTAGCTCACTATTTCATTTTTAATACGCAGTACCATTTCAACACTATGTAAAACGTGAACTACCTCGGACATTGTAACGACCTCTTCAAATTCTAGAATGCCCAAATTCGTAATCCCATCATTCCATACAGCTTTATATTTTTCTAACGTTTGAATAGCTTGGTTTGCCTTTGTTAAAATTACACCTATATCTTTTAGTGTATAACGTAAGTTCCCTTGATATAGTGTAATTACGTTACGTCTTTGTGAAATAGCCACAACAAGGCTAGCCGTCTGCTTTGCTACACGCTCTGCCGTTCGGTGACGCATACCTGTTTCAATAGAATCAATGGATGGATCTGGAACTAATTGTGCATTTGCAATTAAAATTTTGCTCCCAGTTTCATTTAAAATAAGTGCCCCATCCATTTTTGCTAATTCATATAAACTAGCCGGCGAGAATGCACAATTAATGTGAAATCCTCCATCAACAATACTTTTAATCTGCTCATTATACCCAAGAACAATTAGCCCTCCAGTTTGCGCACGAAGTACGTTATCTATCCCTTCGCGTAGTGGTGTTCCTGGGGCAACAAGCTGTAGAATATTAATCATACTTTTGACACGTTGCTTGTTTTCCTCCATAGCCTAGCCTCCTAATGTCAAACGAAGCGCTTCTCCTAAATTAGAAACACCTACTACCTCAATCCCATCTGGAATTGTCCATCCTCCCAAATTTTTTCTAGGAATAATAGCACGTTGAAATCCTAATTTCGCTGCTTCTTGTACACGTTGTTCAATTCTTGATACTCTTCTTATTTCTCCAGTTAGGCCTACTTCTCCTATTACCGCATCGGCTGGTGCAGTAGCTTTATCTCTGAAACTTGAAGCAATACTTAAGGCGACAGCTAAATCGATTGCTGGTTCATCTAATTTCAAGCCACCCGCAACTTTTAAATATGCGTCTTGATTTTGCAACAATAAACCTGTTCTTTTTTCTAGCACTGCCATAATAAGTGAAACGCGGTTATGATCAATTCCCGTCGCCATTCTTCGAGGATTTCCAAAACTAGTAGGGGAGATTAATGCTTGTATTTCTACTAAAACCGGCCTTGTTCCTTCCATTGAAGCAACCACTGTGGATCCTGCAACTCCAACTGGACGTTCCTCAAGGAAAATTTCAGAAGGATTTAGTACTTCTGCAAGACCTAGTTCCTTCATTTCAAAGATACCCATTTCATTTGTGGAACCAAAACGGTTCTTCACAGCTCGCAAAATACGATATGTATGGTGACGATCTCCTTCAAAGTAAAGAACTGCATCAACCATATGTTCTAGCATACGTGGTCCTGCAATTGCCCCTTCTTTTGTCACATGTCCGACGATAAAAATAGGAATCCCTTTCGTCTTTGCAAGTTTCATTAATTCCGCTGTACATTCACGTACTTGCGTTACACTCCCTGGGGCTGACGTCACTTCAGGTAAATGTATCGTCTGGATGGAGTCAATAACAACAAAAGCTGGATTCATCTCCTCAATGTGCGCTGCAATTCTCTGTAAATCAGTCTCTGCTACAACAAATAGATTACTACCCTTTACATGCAAACGATCTGCACGAAGTTTGATCTGCTTTGCTGACTCCTCACCTGATATGTATAGTACATCATATAAAGAATCTGCTAATTGCGATGAAATTTGTAATAACAATGTTGATTTCCCAATCCCAGGGTCTCCACCAATAAGTACTAAAGATCCATCTACAATCCCGCCACCAAGTACACGGTTAAACTCTTGAAATTTCGTTTCAATACGCGCCTCAGACTTTGTTTCTACCTCTGTTAAGCGTCTTGGTTTTGTTACTTCTGATTGAATTGCATTGGCATAATTAAGGCGTCTTGATGATACAACTGGTTCCATCTCTTCAACAAGCGTATTCCATTGACCACATCCAGGACATTTCCCCATATATTTTGGCGACTGATAACCACATTCTTGACATGTAAATTTTGTTTTCTTTTTAGCCATATCTTTTATAGTTCACTTCACTTTCATCTACAAACGTTTATCCTTCTCGTACAAGAAAGAGGGCTATCGCGTAGCCCTCTTTGTTTGTCTATACTTATTTTACCTTTTCCGCACTATGAATGACAAATGATTCTCCTTCTATATCAAAGATAACTTTTTGTCCTTTCTCAATAGCACCTTTTAACAGTTCTTCTGATAGTCTATCTTCTACATGTTTTTGAATTGCTCTACGAAGCGGACGAGCACCGTACTCTCGATCAAATCCTTTATCAGCAATTGCTGAAATTGCTCCTTCTGTTAAGTGCAATTCAATCTCTTGTTCTTTTAAGCGATTCACTAACTGATTCACCATAAGAGTTACAATTTCTTGAATATGTTTTTTCTCAAGCATATGGAACACGATAATTTCATCAATACGGTTTAAGAATTCTGGACGAAATGCTTTTTTCAATTCATCCATTACTTTACCTTTCATATCTGAATAATCGCGGCTCTCATCTTGTACGTTAAATCCAAGATGTTTATTACGTTTTAATGCGTCTGCACCAACATTAGACGTCATAATAACAATTGTATTACGGAAATCAACTGTACGTCCTTTAGAATCTGTTAAACGGCCATCTTCTAATACTTGTAGTAAAATATTAAACACATCAGGATGAGCTTTCTCTACTTCATCTAATAAGACAACTGAATATGGCTTACGACGAACTTTCTCTGTTAATTGTCCACCTTCTTCATATCCAACATATCCTGGAGGAGATCCAACTAAACGAGAAGTAGAATGCTTTTCCATGTACTCAGACATATCGATGCGGATCATTGCATCCTCATCACCGAACATAGATTCTGCTAATGCCCTTGCTAGTTCTGTTTTACCTACACCAGTAGGTCCTAGGAAAATAAATGAGCCAATTGGACGTTTCGGATCTTTTAATCCCGCTCTCGCACGACGAACAGCTTTTGCCACAGCTACAACTGCTTCATCCTGCCCAATTAAACGATCATGTAAAATTGATTCCAAGTTTAATAATTTATCTGTCTCTGTTTGTGCAAGTTTAGAAACTGGAATACGTGTCCATGTGGAAACGACATTTGCAATATCTTCTACTGTTACTTCTGAGTTTTCTTGTCCTTGTTTCTCTTTCCACTGACGCTTTGTATCTTCTAACTTTTCACGTAAACGTTGTTCCATATCACGTAAGGAAGCAGCTTTTTCAAATTCTTGGCTTTGTACAGCTGCATCTTTTTCTTTTCTAATTTCCTCAAGCTTCACTTCAAGCTCTTTTAAGTTTGGCGGTGTTGTATAAGAACGTAAGCGCACTTTTGATGCAGCCTCATCAATTAAATCGATTGCTTTATCAGGTAAAAAACGGTCTGTAATGTAACGATCTGAAAGTTTTACAGCCGCATCGATTGCATCATCTGTAATAGATACGCGGTGATGCGCCTCATAACGATCACGTAAACCTTTTAAAATTTGAACTGATTCTTCTAAGTTTGGTTCATCAACATGAATTGGTTGGAAACGTCTTTCTAATGCCGCATCCTTTTCAATATATTTACGATATTCGTCTAAAGTTGTTGCACCAATACATTGTAATTCACCACGTGCTAAAGATGGTTTTAAAATATTCGATGCATCAATTGCACCTTCCGCCCCTCCTGCACCAATTAACGTATGAAGCTCATCAATAAATAGAATGATGTTACCAGCTTGGCGAATCTCATCCATCACTTTCTTTAAACGATCCTCAAATTCACCACGATATTTTGTTCCAGCAACAACTGTACCCATATCTAATGTCATAACACGCTTATCTCTTAAAGTTTCAGGAACTTCATTATTTACAATTTGCTGTGCTAATCCTTCCGCAATTGCTGTCTTACCTACACCAGGTTCTCCAATTAATACTGGATTGTTTTTTGTTCTACGGCTTAACACTTCAATTACACGTTGAATTTCTTTACTACGTCCAATAACAGGATCTAAACGATTTTCACGTGCAACAACTGTTAAATCACGTGCTAGACTGTCAAGTGTAGGTGTATTCGCATTTGTTGATGAACCACCCTGGTGACCTGAACTAGCTTCATTACTTCCAAGGAGTTGTAACACTTGTTGTCTTGCTTTATTTAGGCTTACACCTAAATTATTTAAAACGCGTGCTGCTACACCTTCACCTTCACGGATTAAACCAAGTAAAATATGTTCTGTTCCAACGTAGGAATGGCCTAGCTTACGAGCCTCGTCCATAGACAACTCAATAACTTTTTTAGCACGAGGTGTGTAATGTACTGTTTGAGAAGCTTCCGTTCCACGTCCAATTAATGCTTCTACCTCTTTTTGAACTTTCTCTGGACTTAATCCAAGAGCAATTAACGCTTTTGCTGCAATTCCTTCACCTTCGCGTACAAGCCCAAGTAAAATATGTTCTGTTCCAATATTATTATGCCCAATGCGAATTGCTTCCTCTTGAGATAAAGCTAATACTTTCTGTGCTCGTTCTGTAAATCTTCCAAACATCATAGAAATCGCCTCCTACTTGCGCTTAATTTTGTTCAATTCGTAATCGCTCACGGATTAAGGTTGCTCTTCGATAATCTCTTTCTTCTGGTCCTAAAGGTCCTCCTGCATATTGTTGCAAAATGCCTGGCTGAGTAAGAACCATTAACTCAGTTAAAATATTTCTCGATATACCTTGTATATATCCTAAGTCAATACCAAGCCGTACATCTGATAAGCAAGTGGCTGCTTCTGCAGATTGAATTAAACGACTGTTAGCTAGTATTCCGTAAGAACGATATACCTTATCTTCAAGCTCAATGCTTGAATTTTGTACAATTAATTCTCTAGCCGTTTTTTCTTGATGGATGATTTGTTGAATGACACTCTTTAAATCTGCAATAATATCTTCTTCTGATTTCCCTAGTGTCATTTGATTTGACACTTGAAATATATTACCTAACGCTTCGCTACCTTCACCGTATATTCCTCTTACTACTAACCCTAATTTTTGAATTACTTGTATAATACGGTAAATTCTTTTCGTTAAAACCAGTCCCGGCAAATGAATCATTACCGAAGCCCTTAATCCTGTACCGACGTTAGTGGGACAACTCGTAATATATCCAAGCGATTCATCAAAAGCATATTCAACCTGCTCCTCGATCCAATTATCTATTTGATTGGCACTTTGAAGCGCCTCTGATAACTGTAAACCTGAAAATAGGCACTGAATCCTAACATGATCCTCTTCATTAAGCATGATACTTATATGTTCACTTTCTGATAGTAGGCATGCTCCGTATTCTGTTCCTGCAAGATTTGGACTAATTAAATGCTTCTCAACTAAAACTCTCCTTTGAAGAGGATTTAATTCATTCATTTTTAATAGTTCAAACTCCCCAAAAGGTTCTACAGGTTTTTTTATAAACTTCTTCTTAAATAACTCATGAATCTGCTTAGCTTCTTCCTCGTTTTGCATAGTAGAGAATTGATATTTTTTAAAATTACGAGCCAAACGAATTCGACTACTTAAAACAATATCAGAATCAGGGCCATCTCCCTTCATCCATGGACTAATCGCTTCATTCATGATTCTGTCCAGTGACATAGAACTATTCCCCCTCTCTATGCTCACTAAGCTGATTTACAAGACCTCGAATTTTATCTCGTACTTCAGCCGCTTTCTCAAATTCCTCTTTCTGTACATATTGTTTCAGATTGAGTTTTAGTTCATCTAATTCTTTCTTTAAGTAGATATTTCCTTCTATACGTTCAGGAATTTTTCCACAATGATCCGTATGCCCACCGTGAAGACGTTTTAACAATGGTTTTAAATGCCCCTTAAATGTATCGTAACAAGAAGCACATCCAAAGCGTCCCACTTTTGTAAATTGTTCATATGTCATCTTACAATTCGGACATCTTGATATATTTGTATTTGAAAATGCATCTTGCCCTTCTTCAAGCATTACTGGTTCACTATGCAATAATCCGGCTAATAGGTCATGGAATGAAAAATTAGACTGCGGTGATTGAAAGAAAGACGTATAGCCACTTTGTTCTGCACATTGCTCGCAAAGATGAACTTCCGCCTTTTTTCCGTTGATTACTTTTGTATAATGTAAAGTTGCTGGTCTTATATTACAGTTTTGACAAGTCATCGCTATCCCCCACCTTTACAACAGGAACGATCTATCTCATGATACTTTTCATACATTACTAGATTGTTCTCTTTCCTTAATCCATTTAGTAAAAGCACATGTCATCTTTCAAAATCCCTACAATATTAAACTGCATTATCTTAGCTATCATTCTTAACAAAAGTTATATTTATTTATATTTCAGTGTTCTTAACATTGCGCATAATATTCGAGCCCTAAGTTCATCTCGAGAAGGAACATCCATTAATAATACAGAACGATCTAGTACGCTTAACATAAGTTTAGCTTCACGATTTGTTATAATTCCTTCTTCTATTAAACGTATAATCATACTTTCAGCATTTCCTTGTGCAACGCTATGATCAATCATATGAAGCATTTGATCAATAATGTCTATATCATCATGCAGTTTGACTTTTATAATGCGAATGTAACCTCCTCCACCTCGTTTACTTTCTACTACAAATCCTCTTTCTAACGTAAAACGGGTATTGATTACATAGTTGATTTGAGACGGCACACAATCGAATCGATCAGCGACCTCATTCCTCTTGATTTCAATCGCATTATTATTGCTTAAGTCAATAACTTGCTTTAGATATTTCTCAATGATATCAGATATATTTCTCATTTATCCGCCACCTTTATTGACTTTGACTATCTTTGACTTTAATTATATACGTATTAAAAAAATTTGCAACTCTTTTGCTTATTCACTATCCTAGCCACATTTCCCTGTCTTTAATCAAAAGGACGATTCTTTAAGTAAAGATTTTTTAAATTACTATGAATTGTAAAAAGAAACACAAAAAAACACAAGTCAAAAGACTTGTGTTTTTATCTTGCTTGGCGACGTCCTACTCTCACAGGGACAAGGTCCCAACTACCATCGGCGCTAGAGAGCTTAACTTCCGTGTTCGGTATGGGAACGGGTGTGACCTCTCTGCCATCATCACCAAACTATGAAGGTATATTCCTTCAAAACTAGATAACATTTGCTTCATATTATATGGTTAAGTCCTCGATCTATTAGTATTCGTCAGCTCCACATGTCACCATGCTTCCACCTCGAACCTATCAACCTGATCATCTTTCAGGGATCTTACTAGCTTACGCTATGGGAAATCTCATCTTGAGGGGGCTTCATGCTTAGATGCTTTCAGCACTTATCCCTTCCGCACATAGCTACCCAGCTATGCCCTTGGCAGAACAACTGGTACACCAGCGGTGCGTCCATCCCGGTCCTCTCGTACTAAGGACAGCTCCTCTCAAATTTCCTGCGCCCACGACGGATAGGGACCGAACTGTCTCACGACGTTCTGAACCCAGCTCGCGTACCGCTTTAATGGGCGAACAGCCCAACCCTTGGGACCGACTACAGCCCCAGGATGCGATGAGCCGACATCGAGGTGCCAAACCTCCCCGTCGATGTGGACTCTTGGGGGAGATAAGCCTGTTATCCCCGGGGTAGCTTTTATCCGTTGAGCGATGGCCCTTCCATGCGGAACCACCGGATCACTAAGCCCGACTTTCGTCCCTGCTCGACTTGTAGGTCTCGCAGTCAAGCTCCCTTATGCCTTTGCACTCTACGAATGATTTCCAACCATTCTGAGGGAACCTTTGGGCGCCTCCGTTACACTTTAGGAGGCGACCGCCCCAGTCAAACTGCCCACCTGACACTGTCTCCCGGGTCGATAAGACCCGTAGGTTAGAATTTCAATACAGTCAGGGCGGTATCCCACCAGCGCCTCCACCGAAGCTAGCGCTCCGGTTTCAATGGCTCCCGCCTATCCTGTACAAACTGTACCAAAATTCAATATCAGGCTACAGTAAAGCTCCACGGGGTCTTTCCGTCCTGTCGCGGGTAACCTGCATCTTCACAGGTACTATAATTTCACCGAGTCTCTGGTTGAGACAGTGCCCAAATCGTTACACCTTTCGTGCGGGTCGGAACTTACCCGACAAGGAATTTCGCTACCTTAGGACCGTTATAGTTACGGCCGCCGTTTACTGGGGCTTCAGTTCAGAGCTTCGCTTACGCTAACCCCTCTCCTTAACCTTCCAGCACCGGGCAGGTGTCAGCCCCTATACTTCGCCTTACGGCTTCGCAGAGACCTGTGTTTTTGCTAAACAGTCGCTTGGGCCTATTCACTGCGGCTTTCCGTTAAGAAAGCACCCCTTCTCCCGAAGTTACGGGGTCATTTTGCCGAGTTCCTTAACCAGAGTTCTCTCGCACACCTTAGGATTCTCTCCTCGCCTACCTGTGTCGGTTTGCGGTACAGGCACCTTTTATCTCGCTAGAAGCTTTTCTTGGCAGCGGGGAATCAAAGACTTCGCTCCATAAGGAGCTTCCCCATCACAGCTCAGCCTTCACGATAAGCGGATTTGCCTACTTATCAGCCTAACTGCTTGGACGTGCACAACCAATCGCACGCTTCTTCTATCCTTCTGCGTCCCTCCATTGCTCAAACGATAAAGAGGTGGTACAGGAATATCAACCTGTTGTCCATCGCCTACGCCTGTCGGCCTCGGCTTAGGTCCTGACTAACCCTGAGCGGACGAGCCTTCCTCAGGAAACCTTAGGCATTCGGTGGACGGGATTCTCACCCGTCTTTCGCTACTCATACCGGCATTCTCACTTCTAAGCGCTCCACCAGTCCTTCCGGTCTGACTTCACTGCACTTAGAACGCTCCCCTACCACTGATACCATTGGTATCAATTCGCAGCTTCGGTGGTGTATTTAGCCCCGGTACATTTTCGGCGCAGAGTCACTCGACTAGTGAGCTATTACGCACTCTTTAAATGGTGGCTGCTTCTGAGCCAACATCCTAGTTGTCTAAGCAACTCCACATCCTTTTCCACTTAATACACACTTTGGGACCTTAGCTGGCGATCTGGGCTGTTTCCCTCTTGACTACGGATCTTATCACTCGCAGTCTGACTCCTAAGGATAAGTCATTGGCATTCGGAGTTTGACTGAATTCGGTAATCCGATGAGGACCCCTAGTTCAATCAGTGCTCTACCTCCAAGACTCTTACACTTAAGGCTAGCCCTAAAGCTATTTCGGGGAGAACCAGCTATCTCCAGGTTCGATTGGAATTTCTCCGCTACCCACACCTCATCCCCGCACTTTTCAACGTGCGTGGGTTCGGGCCTCCATTCAGTGTTACCTGAACTTCACCCTGGACATGGGTAGATCACCTGGTTTCGGGTCTACGACCACGTACTAAACGCCCTATTCAGACTCGCTTTCGCTGCGGCTCCGCCTCTTCAGCTTAACCTCGCACGGGATCGTAACTCGCCGGTTCATTCTACAAAAGGCACGCCATCACCCATTAACGGGCTCTGACTATTTGTAGGCACACGGTTTCAGGATCTCTTTCACTCCCCTTCCGGGGTGCTTTTCACCTTTCCCTCACGGTACTGGTTCACTATCGATCACTAGGGAGTATTTAGCCTTGGGAGATGGTCCTCCCAGATTCCGACGGAATTTCACGTGTTCCGCCGTACTCAGGATACATTCAAGAGAGAACGAAGT